>JAHIUV010000098.1 GCA_018817035.1 Candidatus Omnitrophota bacterium
GTGGAAATGGAAATCGAACTTATAATACCCATTGCCATGGAAAAAGAGTTAAGGTTTGCGATAAGAGAAGGCGGACACACAGTAGGAGCGGGAGTAGTAGCGGATATAATAGCTTAAACAGCCGGATGGAGTAAAAGATGACTCAGGAAGCTCAAAAGATCAGAATAAAATTACAGGGATATGATTATAAACTTCTGGATCAGTCTGCCGTTGAGATAGTGGATACGGCTAAACGCACAGGCGCTACAGTTTCAGGCCCGATACCTTTGCCTACAAAAAGGGAGATATTTACTGTTCTTAGAGGCCCTCATGTAGATAAAAAATCCAGAGAGCAGTTTCAGATGAAGACGCATAAAAGACTTGTAGATATCGTCAATCCTACTGCGAAGACAATAGATGCCCTGAGAAAATTGGACTTGCCTGCGGGTGTGTTCGTTGAGATCAAATAATCATACAACGTAACAGGGGATAAAAGATAAGAGATGAGAATAGGTTTATTGGGTAAAAAATTAGGCATGACTCAGATGTTTACGGAAGAAGGCAGGTTTGTACCTGTGACTGCAATAGAGGTCGGACCATGCACTGTCTTGAGGGTAAGCGAAGGCAAAGCCCTGATAGGTTTTGGCGCGAGAAAAGAGAAGAATGTGCCTAAACAGGAACTGGGTTTTTACAAGAAAGTGAACACTAAGCCAAGCGCCTTCGTAAAAGAGATTGCTTTTGACGCTGATATTGAGCTAAGTGCCGGTCAACAGCTGACAGTGGATATTTTAAAAGAGAATACCTTTGTTGATATAACAGGAACCTCTAAAGGTAAAGGGTTCCAGGGCGGAGTAAAAAGATGGGGTTGGGCAGGAGGCCCTGACAGTCACGGATCAATGCATCATCGCAGGATAGGATCTGTCGGAGGTTCAAGTTTTCCTTCGAGGCTGTGGAAAGGCCTGCATATGCCGGGAAGAATGGGAAACGAGAGAAAGACTACGCAGAACTTAGAGATAGTGAAGATATACAAAGAAAGCAATATGTTGCTGGTCAAAGGAGCTGTTCCGGGGGCGAACAATGGTTATCTGGAAATAAATTCATCCAAGAAAAAGCAAGGCTTTGCCAAAGGAAAACAAGAGCAGTCAAAGAAGGAAACGCCGGGTAAAGTTTCCAAGCAAGAGAAAAAATAAAATGACCACACCAAAGAAAAAAGCCATAAAGAAACAGATAAAAAAAAATAACGATATACCTGTAGTGGATGTATATAGCCTATCCGGGAAAAAAGTGGATAAATTCAAACTGGATCCGGATGTTTTTAACGCTGAGATACGCAAGGGGCTTTTGCATCAGACCGTGGTAATGCATATGGCTAACCGGAGACAGGGCAATGCTTCTACCAAGACGCGAGCTCATATCAGTGGCGGCGGTAAAAAGCCGTGGAAGCAGAAGGGAACAGGCCGGGCAAGGGCGGGTTCAATAAGGTCTCCTTTGTGGAGAGGGGGAGGAGTTGTTTTTGGCCCTCATCCAAGGGATTTTGGTTTTACCATGCCTAAGACTTCCAGGAACGTAGCCATTATTTCAGGCCTAAGCGCCAAGACAAGGGACAGTGAGATCATGATATTGGAAAAAGACCTTGTTTTTGAACAACCAAAGACTAAAGAAATGGCAAAGATATTAACCGCCCTGAAACTAATAAATAAAAAGAGCCTTCTTATATATTCCAACAGGGATGAGAACCTTTTGCGCGCATGCAAAAATATTAAATCCCTGTCTTTACGTTTATACAGCGATTTTAATACTACCGACGTGCTTTTGAACGCGAGGATCTTGTTCTCGAAAGAAACGCACGATAACATTGTGAAAAGACTGAAGAAATGAATACATCATACGACGTATTAAAGAATATACTAAGGACGGAAAAAGGCTCAGGCATGCTGGCCGGTAATAAATACCTGTTCCGTGTCGCGATCGATGCCAACAAGGTGCAGATAAAACAGGCAGTCGAGGATATTTACAATGTAAGGGTCATTAAAGTAAATACCATCAAGATGCGCGGAAAATTGAAAAGAGTAAGATATAAGGCAGGAAAGACAGCTGATTGGAAAAAGGCGATCATAACGCTTAAAGAAGGCGACAAGATCGAGATAGCCACAACATAGAGGTAAGAAATGGGTATTAAACAATATAAACCGCGGACGCCTTCCCTTAGATGGACGGCGCTCTCTGATTTCAAAGAGATAACTAAGAGCAAGCCTGAAAAATCCCTGACAGAGCCTAAAAAAAGTACAGGCGGCCGAAATTCGCAAGGAAGAATCACTTCCAGGTTTCGCGGCGGAGGCCATAAGAAAAAATACAGGATAATAGATTTTAAAAGGGATAAGGTTGATATGCCCGCAAAGGTCCTGAGTATAGAATATGATCCTAACAGGTCATCAAGGATAATGCTTTTGGAATATAGCGATAAGGAAAAAAGGTATATCATTTGCCCGGTAGGACTTACAGTGGGAGACACAGTGATTTCCAGCAGAAAAGAGATAGATATTAAACCCGGTAATGCAATGCCGCTCCGGAATGTTCCAGCTGGTACACCTGTGCATAACCTTGAACTCTCCATAGGCAGGGGCGGAAAGATTGTAAGGAGCGCCGGGGGCTATGCGCAGATATTGGCAAAAGAAGAACCCTACGCTCATATTAAGCTCCCTTCGGGCGAGGTAAGATTAATACACATGGATTGCATGGCGACTATAGGCCAGATAGGCAATATAGAGCATGACGCGATATCTCTAGGCAAAGCAGGCCGTTCCAGGTGGCTTGGCCGCATGCCGAGAGTAAGGGGCGTAGTCATGAATCCCGTAGACCATCCTATGGGTGGAGGAGAAGGTAAATCTTCAGGCGGAAGGCATCCTGTTTCACCTTGGGGTCAGAAATCAAAGGGATTAAAGACGAGAAAGACGAAGAATTCGGACAGATACATAATCAAACAAAGAAAGAGCAAAATAGTAAGCGAGTAAAAATATGGGAAGATCATTAAGCAAAGGTCCTTTTGTGGACGAAAAACTGGTAAAGAAGATTCAGGACGCGATAAAGACCAGGGACAGGAAGCCTATAAAGACATGGTCTCGCAGGTCTACCATTCTTCCGGATTTTGTAGGTCAGACTATATCGATCCATAACGGAAAGAAATTCTTGCCGGTTTTTATTACTGAGAATATGGTGGGACATAAACTGGGTGAGTTTTCTCCGACTAGGATGTTTAGAAAACACGGATCTCATACAGAACAGTCTCAGTCCAAGACATAATTCGCATATTGTCGTTGGCCGTCAATATCTCAAGACAGACGCGAAAGAGGAATATTATATGATAACAAGAGCAATCGCGAGATATGTACGTATCTCGCCGAGAAAAACAAGGAAGGTCATAGACTTAATAAGAGGTTTGAACGCGGTAAAAGCCGGTACGCTTTTGAGCGCGGTCGAGAAAAGACCCGTAGGTCATATAAAAAAACTTCTTGATGCCGCTCTTGATGCCGCTGATAAGAGGTTTCAGATACCGGCGTCCGAGTTATATATTTCTCTGATAAAGGCTGATCAGGGACCTATGCTAAAAAGATATAGGGCTGCTTCAATGGGACGCGCGACGATGATAAAGCATAAAACATCACATATAACCATAGAGTTAGACAAGGTAAAAAGATACGATAAGAAATCAGTCAGGGAAATGAAAGATGTTTCTGTTGACAACAAGAGTAAAGTAGAACCTGATAAAAAAGAAAAAGTAAAGCCTAAGACACCGAAATCACAGCTTAAAGAACAGAAAACAGCGGTCAAAACAAAGAAAAACAAATAAGGAGAATACCTTGGGTCAAAAAGTACATCCCTATAGTTTCAGGCTTGGTTATATAAAAGATTGGACTTCCCGATGGTTTGCCAGGAATAAAGATTTCGGCAGTCTTCTGATAGAAGACGCTATGATAAGAAAACATATAAAAAAGAATCTTAAGCAAGCCGCAGTCGCCAAAATAGACATAGAGAGGGCAAGCGGCCGCGTGCGCATAATAATATATAGCGGCAGGCCCGGCGTGATAATAGGAAGAAAAGGCGCGGAGATCGACAGGTTAAAAGAAGACCTGAAAGACATCACAGCCAGGGACATGCAGATAGATATAAAGGAGATAAAGCAACCTTCTGTTTCAGCCCAGCTTGTATCCGAAAATATAGCATTCCAGTTAGAAAAAAGGATTTCTTTTAGAAGGGCGATGAAAAGAGCGGTTCAGCAGGCGATGAATTCAGGCGCCCTTGGCATAAAGATAAGATGCCGCGGTAGGCTTGATGGTTCGGAAATAGCGAGAAAAGAGTCTTATATGCAGGGAAGCGTGCCGCTCCAGACCATAAGGGCTGACATTGATTATGGGTTTACGGAAGCGCATACGACCGCTGGTTTAATAGGTATCAAGGTCTGGATTTATAAAGGCGATGTCATAGTAGGTAAAAAAGAGTTAAAAAAGCAAGAGCCCGCAACTTCACAACCAAGCAATGAACAGGGTGAAGTCAAGGAGAATTAGAAATGCCATTAATGCCAAAAAGAGTAAAATATAGAAAGCATCAAAGAGGAAGAATGCGGGGCATTGCCACTAAGGGTTCGACTCTTGCTTTTGGTGACTGCGGATTGCAGGCCTTGGAGAACGCATGGCTCACAAACACGCAGATAGAGGCATGCAGGATTACGATAATGCGTTCATTAAGCGGTGTAGGTAAATTATGGATAAGGGCTTTTCCTGACAAGTCAGCGACAAAAAAACCGTCAGAGACTAGGATGGGAAAAGGCAAAGGCATGCCGTTATACTGGGTCTGTGTTGTTCGCAGAGGTAAGATAGTTTTTGAGCTGGGCGGAGTAAGCGAAGACATTGCCAGGGAAGCGATGAGGTATGCCTCAACTAAGTTGCCTTTTAAATCTCGCTTCATCACAAGGAAAGAGCGCGGATAAAGAATATGTTAAAGCTATCTGAAGTGAGGAATTTATCAAAACAGGAACTAAAAGACAAGATGGTAAGTTTAAAAAAATCTTTATATGATATTCGTTCACAGGGCGCGACAGGCCGCATAGAAAAGCCAAGCAGGATCAAAGAAACCCGACGCGATATCGCGAGGATTTTGACTGTTCTTCAGGAGAAGGAGAAATAATCATTATGGATCAGAGAGCACGGCGCAAAGAAAGAACAGGGATAGTGATAAGCAATAAAATGGAAAAAAGCATAGTGGTAAGATTGACCAGGACCACTAAACACCCTGTGTATAAAAAGGTTATCAGAAAGAACACGAAAGTCATGGTCCATGACGAAAAAAAAGAAGCCAAAGTCGGCGATAAGGTCAGGATAATGGAAGTAAGGCCGATTTCTAAAAATAAAAATTGGCTGTTAGCAGAGGTGCTTAAACAATCATGATTACGATGAGGACTATCTTAGATGTTGCGGATAATACAGGAGCCAAAAGGGCCTCTTGCATAGGAGTCATAGGCCGGCACGGTAAGTCTTTTGCCAACATAGGTGATGTCATAACGGCTAACATAAAGGAAGCTTCTCCTGACGGTGTGGTTAAGAGTGGTGAAGTAGTGAAGGCGGTTGTGGTCAGGACAGCAAAGGCCATAAGAAGGCCTGATGGGTCATATTTGAGATTCGACAGAAACGCTATCGTCATTATAGATCTTCAGATGAATCCGAGAGGGACAAGAATATTCGGACCTGTTGCCAGGGAGTTGCGAGAGAACAATTTTATGAAAATAGTTTCGCTCGCGCCCGAGGTAATATAGATTAAAAGTTATTAAGGGGATGAGGAATGGGCAAAATAAAAAAGAATGATTCAGTAATGATATTGGCCGGAAAAGATAAGGGTAAATCCGGTAAGGTACTGTTTGTTTACCCAAAGAAGAACAGGGCTCTTGTGCAAGGGTTGAATCTGGTGACAAAGCATGCCAGGAAGACAAAGGAAGACCAACAGGGAGGCATTATACATAAAGAGAGTCCTGTTAATATTTCAAACTTGATGGTAGTGTGTCAAAAATGCGGAAAACCCGCAAAGCCGGGCTTTAGTGCCCTTTCCGACGGTACGAAAGTCAGGATTTGCAGAAAATGTAAGGAATTGATCTAATATGGTACCCAGACTGGAAGAGACATATAGAAAGAATATTATCCCGGCGCTGAAAGAGAAATTTGGTTATAAAAACTCTCTTCAGGCTCCAAAGATACAGAAAATAGTCCTGAACATGGGAATAGGCGCCGCCACACAGGATATAAAGATTTTAGAGCAGGCCATGGAAGAGTTGGGCCTTATAACAGGCCAGAAACCCGCCATAACCAGGGCAAAGAAAGCCATAGCTAATTTTAAGATACGCAAAGGCGTTCCCGTTGGTTGTAAGGTTACACTGCGCGGCGCGCGTATGTATGAATTTCTCGACAGGCTTGTAAATGTGGCATTGCCCAGGATCAGGGATTTCAGGGGCATAAACGCTAATTCATTTGACCAAAAGGGTAATTATTCCCTGGGGTTAAAAGACCAGACGATATTTCCTGAAATCAACGTAGACAGGCTTCCCAGGACGCAAGGCATGGATGTTATTATACAGATAAGGTCAAAC
>JAHIUV010000099.1 GCA_018817035.1 Candidatus Omnitrophota bacterium
CCTTCTCGCGGCCGGCGAAGACCGCCTGCGGCCTATCGCTATGACTACTTCCACTACCATATTTGGGCTTATGCCGATGGCATTCGATAAAAGCGAGTCATCAAACCTATGGGCGCCCCTGGCGGTGACTGTCATAGGAGGCATGGTATCTTCCACTATCCTGACATTATTTCTGGTGCCCAGCATATATCTGATCTTTGAGGAAATGAAGGACGCGCTGTTGAAACCTAAGCAATTATTTATGTTTGTCCGTAATAAGATATATGGTATAATAAAAATGAAAAGTAAAGATACTGCTTAAATAACCCTTACGTGCCGCAGGAGGCTTAGCCTATGGATAAAACTCTCCGTTCCATATTATGGATATTAGTGGCCCTGGTCATATTCAGTAGTTTTAGCACAGGGTGGTTTTTTGTCGCTAAGGAGAGAATTTATAATGATTATACCAACCTGGAAAAGCTCTTCAAGTCCAACGTTGATAAATTGAATAAGGACCTGGCAATTTCCCGGGAAGAGAAGGAAAAATTAAGCCTAAAACTGGCTAAAGTTGAAAAAGAACTAAGCGAGACGGAATTCGCGAAAAAGGACATCACGGTTAAGTACGAATCAATCCTGAAAGACCGGGATGACATCAATAAAGAGCTCGCCAGGGTGAAAAAAGGAAAATTTTTCCTTGAAAAGAAAATAAAAGAGGTCGAGTCAGATGCCTTTACGGCTGATCTTTTAAAGGAAAAAACCTTTTTGGAGGTAGAGCTTAGCAGGCTGAAGTCCTCTTTTACGCCCAAAGACTCGGAAATAGAGGCCCTGAAAAAGAAGAACCAGGATATGGTAGCTAAACTTTTCGCGATCGGACGGGACAAGGATTTTTTGGAGCAAAAAGTCAGGGATTCGGAGACGGTCGCGGAAGTCTTAAGCAGGGATTTATTGAAAGAAAAGGATAGTAAGGGGAAAGACAGGGAAAGCCTGGACAAGGTGTTGGCTGATAACCGTTTTTTAAATAACAAAGTAGAGGAACTGGAAAAGAATCTATCCGGCATGGGCAATCTTTTTGCCGAGAGAGATAATATGAAGATGAAGATAGCCTCGCTGGAAAAAGACCTTGATCTTAAAAACAGTGAAATAGAAAGAATTAATGTGGCGTTCAATTCTCGCAATAAAAGGTCAGAGGAATACAGGGCAGAGGCATATCACAGCCCGCAAGAGGTCGATCTGCCGCCGATCGTCCTTGAGACTGGCAGGCACGGGACTGACAGGGTTTCGGCGTCTTCGTTTGATATGATGAGCAATTCTTCGACGTTAAAGGGCAGGGTCGTTACGGTAAATAGGGAACATAATTTTGTAGTCATAGACCTGGGCGAACAAGACGGTGTCGGGATAGGAACTATGTTCAATGTTTATAGGAAGAATATCCTTATAGCGCAATTAAAAACCATACAATGCAGGCAGAGGATATCCGCCTGCGATATAATCGACGCGAAGGAAGAGTATTACGTGGAAATAGACGATATTATCGCGAAATAATGACCAATGGACCTTCTCAAAAACTTCTCGAGTTTTTCTCTCAAAAAAAGGGTAAGCACAAAATCCCTCGTAGTATTTACGAGGCAGCTTTCCACCCTGATAGCGGCAGGCCTGCCGTTGGTAAAAGCGCTCAGGACATTGTATGACCAATTGGAATCAGGAGCGCTCAAAGACATCATAAAAAGTTTAGCGGGCGAGGTAGAAAGCGGCACAAAGTTTTCCGAGGCCCTTTCGCGTTTTCCTAAAGTGTTCCCGGGTTTTTATATAAACATGATCAAGGCCGGAGAGTTAGGCGGTATGCTGGAGGGGATACTTAAACGGCTTTCTGAATTCCTGGACAAGAGCCAAAAATTAAAGGACAAAATAAAGTCCGCGCTTATGTATCCGGCGTTTGTGATGCTGGTAGCTGTGTCGATCCTTATAATGCTGATGATATTCGTGATACCGACGTTTACCAATATGTTCTCGGAATTAGGCGGAGCGCTTCCCCTGCCAACCAAGATACTTATAGCTACCAGTGATATAATTAGAAATTTCTGGTATCTTATACCTCTTATACCTGTCCTAATAATAGCTTTGTACAAATTGTTTGTAAGAGATATCAACAGGAGAATTTTTTTAGATAAATTGAAACTGCATATTCCTGTAGTAGGAAACCTCATACAACAGTTGAGCGTTGCCAGGTTTTCGAGGACGCTTGGGACTTTACTTTCGAGCGGGGTGCCGATATTGAACGCGCTGGATACTGTCAGGGATATAGTGGGTAATGAGTTCATAGGCCGGGCTGTTGTGCATGTGCGCGACAGCATTAAAGAGGGCGAGGGCGTGGCAAAGCCCATGGAGGCAAGCAAAGCTTTTCCCATGCTTGTCGTAAAGATGGTAAACATAGGAGAAGAAACGGGACAGCTTGATAAGATGCTCATACAAATAGCTGATAATTTCGAGGAAGAGGTGGATGTCGCGGTAAGCGGGCTTACCTCGCTTTTGGAACCGATACTTATAGTATTCATGGGTCTTGTCGTAGGATTTATAGTTATCTCGATGTTCATGCCGTTATTCTCATTAGCCAGATTAATAGAATGAGTATGAGAAATTATCCAAAACAAATAGGGAATCGCAAAGGTTTTTCTTTGCTGGAGCTTATTATTGCCATAGGTGTCCTGGCTATCGGGCTTGTGGGTGTGTTGCAGATATTTCCGGTGGGGTTAAGGGCGTCGCAGCGCGCCGGTACTTTGACAAAGGCAGCGTTTTTAGCGCAGAACAAGATGGAAGAAGTAAAAATGGCGGGTTTTGACGCGATAGCTGAACTTCCCCCTAAAATACCCCTTTCAGGTTCTGATCCTGATTTTGAATGGGAGATCTTCATAGACGATGTAGCGCTTGACGGCATAGAATCAGATGATAATATGCGTAAAGTCAAGGTGAAGGTGACCTGGACAGAACGAAACAATAAAAAAACCAAGGATTTTATAACGTATGTTACTCGATAGGCGCGGCTTTACCCTGGTTGAGACATTAATAGCCCTGGCTATATTGGCTATGATAGTCGTCTCTACTTTTGCTATCTTTACCAGTTCATCCAGATCTTGGCAAAAAGGCGAGGAGAGGAGTGAACGTTATCATACCGCGAGAGTAGCCATGGGCAGGATGGCCGCGGAGATATCTCAGTCGGTGATAAGCGAGGACGCGTCGTGTAAATTTATAGGCAAGCCTTCGGAAATAGAATTTGTCTCTTTTGTTTCCACGGATGAGGGTGTTTTTGAATTGGCTGAGATAGGATATTGGCTGGACAGGGATCAAAAAATACTTATGCGTAGCGAGGACGTAGAACCTGATTATGATTTTACTACCCAGGGTAGCAGCAATATCCTGGCGGATAATATATCTGAACTGACATTTTCTTATTATGACGGCACGGCATGGAACGATGAGTGGGATTCAAATGCCGCTACCCAGGAAGATGACGAGGGGGGCAGGGGAATTTTGCCTAAAGCAGTAAAGATCAGGATAAACATAGAGAACAAGAAAGGCAGGGGAAGCGAGATATTTGAACTTGTAGCCCACCTTAAAACCGCTTAGATAAGAGATAAGAGTATAAAAAGAAGATGAAAATAGGAATAACCGGAATCTCCCAGAGTGGAAAGACGACAGCGTTCAAGATATTATTGCAGGCTGATATACCCGGCACTATAGGCGTTTTTAGGATATTTGACCGCCGCATAGAAAAGCTGGTGGAGCTCCTTTCTTCCAAGAAGATCACGTATCCTGAGTTTATATTCACGGATTTAGGGCCTACTTCGGGGTTTAGTAAAAAAGAACTTGCTAAATTGCAGGAGATAGACCTGTTTGTATGTGTGATCGGCGCGTTTTTTGGAGGGGATCCCAGGAAAGATTTTGACAGCGCTCTTACTGATATTATAGTTTCAGACCTGGAATTGATACAGAACAGGCTGGATAAGTTAAAAAAAGAACAGAAAAAACGCGACACGGAACAGGAATCAAAAGTGCTTGAGAAATGCCAGGCTTATGTTTCGGAAGGCAATGTCCTCTCAGGCCTCGGACTGACCATGGATGAGATAAAGTTGCTCTCAGGGCTCGCGCTTTTGAGTTTAAAACCCATAGTGCTGGCTATAAATACCTCGGACCAGGAAGGGTTTTTCCCCGAAGAAAAGATAAAGTCTCTTATGGAATATTGCGCGTCTAAAGGCCTGGAGGCGATCCGCTTTTTCGGAAAGACAGAATCCGAACTTCTGGAATTACCCGCGGAAGAGAGGGAAAAATTCATGAAAGAGATGGGGGAAGGATATAGTTTCAGGGAAAAAATGTCAGGCCTTATAACCAAAAAATTAGAGCTCCTTACTTTTTTTACCGCCGGCGACAAAGAAACAAGAGGCTGGCATTTAAGGTCAGGGTTACCCGTTATCGAAGCGGCAGGCAAGATACATTCTGATATTAAAAGAGGTTTTATCAGGGCAGAAGTCATGAATTATGTAGATCTTATCGGATATGGGTCTGAGCATAAAGTCCGTGAGGCCGGTCTTTTAAGGCTCGAAGGCAAGGATTATATAGTAAAGGACGGGGATATCTTAAACATAAGATTTAATGTTTAAACGAGGAGGGACGCGATGAGAAAGATAAAACGCGCGCTTATTAGCGTATCTGACAAGAGCGGTCTTGAGCAATTCGCGAAAGGCCTTAATGAATTAGGCATAGAGATACTTTCTACCGGCGGGACCGCGAAGATGATAGCCGGCCTGGGCATAAAAGTGAGGGCTGTGTCGGATTATACCGGTTTTCCCGAGATGTTGGACGGAAGAGTAAAGACCTTGCACCCTAAAATACACGGAGGGCTCCTATCGCTTCGCGATAATAAAAGTCATATGGGGCAGGTCAGGGAACATGGCATAGAATTAATAGATATGGTGGTAGTAAATCTTTACCCTTTTGAGAAGACAGTAGCCAAAGAAGGAGTCAAGCAGGAAGAGGCTATAGAAAATATAGATATAGGCGGGCCGAGCATGCTGCGTTCAGCGGCAAAAAATTTCAAGGATGTAGTCGTCGTATGTAACCCTGACAGATATGGTGAGGTCTTATCAGAGATGCAGAAAAATGACGGCGCTGTTTCTGATAGCCTGCATTTCAGGCTGGGCGTGGAGGTGTTTGAGAAAACGTCCGCGTATGATGCGGCTATTTATGGTTATTTAAGAAAACAAGTTGGGAGACAAGAGACAAGAGACATGGGACAAGAGACATGGGACAAGGGACAAGGGACAAGAGACATGGGGCAAGGGGCAGGTTTTCCGGATGATTTAAACTTAAGTTTTGAAAAAGTGCAGAATCTTAGATACGGAGAAAATCCCCATCAGAAAGCCGCGTTTTACAGGGATAAAAACGTGAGCCCTGTAGGCATAAGTAATGCCCGGCAGTTGCACGGTAAAGAACTTTCATTTAATAACATCATTGATCTTGACGCGGCGCTTGAAATAGTAAAGGCATTTAAATCTCCGGCGGCAAGCGTGATCAAACATACTAATCCGTGCGGAGCCGCGCAGGCAGAAACACTGAAAAAGGCATATTTAGACGGGTTGGATTGCGACAGGCTCTCAGCGTTCGGCAGTATAGTCGGCGTAAACAGGAAGGTGGACAAAGATACAGCAGAGGCTATTCTGTCAGCCGGATTTACGGAATGCGTTATTGCCCCGGGATACGAAGAAGATGCCCTTCAAGCCCTGAAACAGAAGAAAAACCTAAGGCTTATAGAGGTCGGACCTCTTAAAGGCATAGAAAAAGATTATGACCTGAAGAAAGTCGTGGGAGGTGTTTTGATCCAGGACAGGGACATCCTGGGCATAGAAGAAAAAGGCCTAAAAGTAGTTACAAAAAAGAAACCTACGGCAAGTGAGATAGAGTCGCTCCTTTTTGGATGGAGAATCGTGAAGCATGTGCGTTCGAACGCTATAGTGTTGTGCGATGGCACCAGGACAGTCGGTATTGGCGCGGGCCAAATGTCGAGAGTGGATTCAATGATAATAGCCATAAGGAAATCAGGCGGACGTTCGAAAGGCTCTACTTGCGCCAGTGACGCTTTTTTCCCAAAAGAGGACGCGATAGATGAGGCAAAGAAAGCGGGCATAACCAGTATTATACAGCCGGGTGGCTCTATACGCGATGAAGATGTCATAAAAGCCTGTGATGAGGCAGGCATAAGCATGGTCTTTACAGGGGCCCGCCACTTTAAGCATTAACGCGTATCTATGCTAACTTCACAACAGTGCATTGCACTGTTGTGAAGTTAAGATGTAATGGATTATAAATCGGCAGTCAGTTATATAGATTCTTTCATAAATTTCGAAAAAATACCGCGATATAGTTATGCCTCCAGTTTTCAACTGGAGAGAATGCACGCATTTCTGCGTGAATTAGGAAATCCCCATAAAGACCTAAAGATATTACACATAGCCGGTTCCAAAGGAAAAGGCTCTGTGTGCGCTATCGCGGCAGCGGTTTTAAAACATGCCGGCTATAGAACCGGATTATATACTTCTCCCCATCTTTTGGACGTAAGGGAGAGGATCAGGGTGCCGGACCAGGACTCAAAAAGTTTTTCAGGAACTATAAAAAAAGAAGAGTTCATTGAATTAGTAGGCAGGATGAAGCCTGTCGCCGAGAAATTCAGGGAACATAAAGAATTAGGCAGGTTGTCTTTCTTTGAGTTTCTTACCGCTGTCGCTTTTATATATTTTAAAGAGAAAAAAGTCGATTACGCTGTGTTGGAAACCGGGCTTGGCGGAAGACTTGACGCGACCAATGTCACGGGACCGATGGTATGCGGCATTACGGATATAAGCCTGGAACATACTGATAAATTAGGAAATTCCCTGTCAGCGATCGCCGGGGAAAAAGCAGGAATAATTAAATCTCGATGTGTGGTTGTTTCTGCTTCGCAGCCGGAAGAGGCAGGAGAGGTTATCAGGGATAAATGCAAAGAGAAAAAGGTTAAATTACTGGAGGTTGGAAAGGATATAATATATTCTATTCTTGAGGCCTGTCAGGACAGGCAGTTTTTCGATATCAAAGGGGAGGATTTTTTGTATAAGAAGCTTGAGATAAATTTGAGAGGCAGGCATCAGGTCGAGAACGCGGCTCTTGCTATAGGGATGTTGAGAAATTGCGTGGATCTTGACGAAAACGCGTTGAGGGCAGGCTTAAAGGGTGTTCAATGGCCGGGTAGATTACAGGTTGTCAAAAAAGAGCCGTATGTTATACTGGATGGAGCCCAGAACGTAGCCAGCATAAGGACATCTTTATCGTCCATAAAAGAAATTTTCGTTTACAGGAGGATGATCTGCGCCTTTGGCATATCAAGCGATAAAGATATAAAAGGCGTGTGTGGTGAATTGGACAATGCGGGAAATGTAATAATTTTGACCCGTTCTGTTTTTGCGCGAGCGGCAGATCCGCAAGCCTTAAAAAATAATTTTTCCAAGGCAACACTTGAAGTAACGGAGAGCGTTGATAAGGCCTTGAGTTTAGCCTTGAGTATCGCGGGAAAAGAAGACCTGATCCTGGTCACCGGTTCTCTGTATGTTGTCGGAGAGGCGATGAAGTTTTTTAATGTAAAGGTTTAACTTCACATTAGTGCAATGCACGAGCGTGAAGTTATCTTCTCGACTCGCGAAGTTTACTCTGAGCGCAGTCGAAGGGCTCGCTCGAAGAATATTGTTCGAGCAAAGCGCTGAAGGCGCGAAGTCGAGAACAGAGACGGAGATCATTATCGCTAACTTCGCATTATTACAATGTATGAATGTGAAGTTAAGGGGGAGCGTTTTGTTAGATGAATAAAGTCAGGCTGGATGATACTATTGCGGCGGTTTCTACTCCTGTCGGGGAGGGGGGAATAGGTATAGTGCGGTTAAGCGGAAGGGACGCGCTTAAGGTCGCTGATAGGATCTTTCTGTCAAAAGACGGTAAAATGCCATCGAGCTTTAGGACATACACAGTCCATTATGGTCATATCGCGGAGAAAAGCACGAAACGCCTTATAGACGAAGTTATCTTGACAGTTATGCGTTCTCCCGGAAGTTACACAAAAGAAGACGTCGTGGAAATAAATTGCCATAGCGGCATAGCGTCGCTTAGGAGTATTCTGGACCTGGTTTTGAAGAATGGCGCCATGCTTGCTGAGCCCGGAGAGTTTACGAAGAGGGCTTTTTTGAACGGCAGGATAGACATATCACAGGCAGAGTCAGTGCTGGATATAATAAAGGCAAAGACTGACCTGAGCCTGAAAGCCGCGTTGAATAATTTAGGGGGGCTTCTTTCAAAAAAGATAGGATATATAAGAAATGAATTAATGGGGGTATTTACGCGGATAGAGGCATCAATAGATTTCGCGGAAGAAGAAGACATTGATGCGCTAAGCCCAAAAGACATCCTGAATAGGCTAAAGCGCGCTAAGAAAGAGACGGAAACATTAATAGCTACTGCCCGTAAGGGTAAAGTCCTGCGTCAGGGCGTAAAGACAGTGATATGCGGGAGTCCTAATGTAGGCAAATCCAGTCTTATGAACGCGCTTCTCAGGGAATCCAGGTCTATTGTTACGCGTATACCCGGGACTACCACGGATACAATAGAGGAGACTATTAATATTAAAGGTATGCCTGTTGTCCTTGTGGATACTGCCGGGATATCCCGCAGTAGGCATCCTGTGGCGAAGCAAGGAATAGAACGCAGTCATTTTTCAATAAAAGAGGCGGATCTAATATTGTTTGTAACGGATCATGGCAGGAAGATAGAGAAACGCGACCTGGACATAATAGCTAAGATCAAGGATAAAGAAATAATATTAGTGATAAATAAAAAAGACCTGGCAAAACGCATAAATGTTAATGCTATAAAGCGCAAACTTCCGAAAAAGCCCATAGCCTATGTTTCCGCGCTCAATGGATCAGGAATAGGTGACCTTGAAAAGGCTATCCAGAATATTATATTTAAAGGCAAGGTTACTGCCGCGGACATGATAAGCGTTTCTAATGACAGGCAATTAGAAATACTGAATCGTTCTTTAGAAGCAATAAAAAAGGCGATATCAGGTTGCGAAGATAGCTTGCCTGCTGATTGTATTGGTGTGGATGTCCGTTCTTCTATTGAAGCTCTCGGGGAGATAACAGGCCAGACTATAACCGAGGAAGCCCTTGACAGGATATTTTCAGAGTTTTGCGTGGGAAAGTAAAAAAGGAGGTTTTAAGTGGATAAGGATAAGATAAAAAAAGCAGTAAGGACTATATTGGAGGCAATAGGCGAAGACCCTGACAGGGCGGATCTTCAAAAGACACCTGACAGGGTAGCGGCTATGTATGAAGAGATATTGAGCGGTATCTCAGCTGACCCCTCAAGGGAATTAGAGGTGCTTTTATCTGAAAAACATGATGAGATCGTGCTTTTAAAAGGCATACCTTTGTATTCCATATGCGAACATCACCTTTTGCCCTTTACGGGAAAGGCGCATATTGCGTACATACCTAAAAACAACAGGGTCACAGGATTGAGCAAACTGGTCAGGGTAGTCGAGGTCCTTTCAAAGCGCTTGCAGGTGCAGGAAAGGCTTACTACTGAAATAGCCGATGTATTGATGAAAAAACTGAAACCCATGGGCGTAATGGTAATCATAGAAGCGGAACACTTATGCATGAGCATGAGAGGGGTTAAAAAGGCAGGCGTGTCAACTGTTACAAGCGCTGTAAGGGGTATCTTTAAAGAGAGTTCGAAAACAAGGGCGGAAACAATGGCTTTGATAAGAGGGTAAAATA
>JAHIUV010000100.1 GCA_018817035.1 Candidatus Omnitrophota bacterium
ACAATAACATTATTATTCTTCAATGACATTGCCCCTTCTTTCATATGTATCTTATATCTCTTAAATAAATAATATTTATATATTATATCAGGATAAGGGCTTTAAAACAATTTTTTTCTACACTCCCTGGATTCCTAGCTTCACCCTATTACATTGTAATAGCGTGAAGCTAGGCTGTGCTTGTATAGCCGGTGATTATCTGCTATACTAATTTACTATGATAAAGAACTTTGAGCAGGAATATTTAAAGGCGAAATCTGAGCTGACTATGCTTTATGAAATAGGCAATGCCATGCATACTACTCTTAACCTGGAGGAGATCCTCTATATCATACTTACCTCGGTCACCTCCCACATAGGCCTTAGCTTTAACAGGGCTATGCTTTTCCTTTTTAACGAAAAAGAAAACTCTCTTGAGGGTAAAATGGGGATAGGCCCTGACAGTACGGAAGAAGCGGGTGAAGTGTGGACCCATATTGAAAAACATAATCTCGGTTTCAACGAACTTATCGAAACACACAGTCAGGTCGAACATTTAAAAAAATCAAACCTTAATAAAGTAATCCAGTCCATCAAATTGCCCGTGACTGAGGAATCAGGGGTGCTGGCTTTGACCATAATGGAAGGTATGCCTTTTATAATAACCACTGAGGAAGCCAGGAAAAGGACCAGGAACAGCCTGATCGAACAATTAAAACTGGAAGAATTCGTGACCGTCCCCCTTAAGGCGCGTGACAAGACAATAGGGCTGATAGTCGCGGATAACCTTTTTAATAAAAAATCCATCAACGCGGACGACATCAGGATGCTGACGACGTTCGCCAACCAGGCAGGGCTGGCAATAGAAAACTCAAGGCTTTATGAAAGGACTGTGGTGTTCGCCAATTCAGATTCGCTGACAGGGCTGTGGCACCATGGTTATTTCCAATACCTGCTGGGCGAAGAAATAAAAAGATCCGAAGCGCGAAAAGAAAAGTTTACGGTGCTAATGACTGACATAGACGATTTTAAAAAATTTAATGATTCTTTCGGGCACCAGGCAGGCGACGCGATATTAAGATGTATCTCCGGTATTTTTAAGGAGGCTTCGCGCAAAATAGACATAGTCGCTCGTTACGGCGGTGAGGAATTCGTGTTTATCCTTCCGGGCGCCAATAAAGAAGAAGCGCTCGTGGCTGCCGAACGCCTCAGAGTATCTGTGGAAAAAAATCCCTACATGAAAGGTATCACTATCAGCATAGGCGTGGCATCCTACCCGGATGACGCGGAAGAAAAAGAACTACTCATATCCAAGGCCGACAAGGCACTCTACAAGGCAAAAGAAACCGGAAAAAATAAGGTGTGCGGGTAGGAGTAGTTCTCGACTACGGCACTTCGTGCCTTCGCTCGAACAATATCTGTTATTCTTCGAGCGAACGCAGTGAGTCGAGAAGCAAACCTCGCACACTGCGCTTTTTGGACGACTACTACGCGGGATTCTCTGCGGGTTCTTGCTTTTTGCTATCTGAGAATTTTACAGAGACTACTTTTGAGACACCTGATTCCTGCATGGTAATGCCATACATCACGTTTGCCCTGTCTATCGTCTTCTTATTATGCGTTATCACGATAAACTGCGACGTGTCCGTGAACAGGTCAAACATCTTTGAAAAGCGGTCTACATTAGATTCATCTAAGGGAGCGTCTATTTCGTCAAGCACGCAGAATGGACTGGGTTTTACTTTAAAGATAGCGAATAGCAGCGCTATAGCGGTAAGCGCCTTTTCCCCTCCGGAAAGTAGCGATACATTCTGGAGCCTCTTTCCCGGAGGCCTCGCCACTATCTCAATGCCGGATTCAAGCACGTCACCCTCGTCTATAAGGACTATCTCTCCGTCGCCGCCGCCAAAAAGCATCTTGAAAAAACTCCTGAATTCGATTTGTATCTGCCGGAAGGTTTCCATAAAAAGGTCTTTAGTGGTCTTGTTTATCTTGGTAATAGCCTTTAAAAGTGAGTCCTTTGCCTTAAACAGGTCGTCACGCTGATGGTTAAGGAACGCGAACCTGTCCTGAAGCTCTGTATGTTCCTCTATGGCAACCAGGTTTACCGAACCCATGGAATCTATTTTTTCGCGTTTTTCCTTTACCTCATTTTTCAGCTGTTCCATATCCACAGCCTGCCATGCCTCGTCAATCTGGACACCGGCTATATCCAGCTTATAAACGTCCGTTATGCGCTGCTTCAGGTTGTCTACGCTGTAATTGGTTTCAGCCTTCTTCAGGTCTATCTCATGGAGCCTTGAGCGCAAGTCGTTTATTTCTTTTTCTGACTGCCTGAATACGGTTTCGCTGAGTTCTATATCGGCCATCATCTCTTTATAAACAGATTCTATTCCCTCAAGATCCGTATTGCCTCTTACTCGCTCTTCGGAAAAGTCCCTGATCCTTTCATCAAGGGCCAATGCCTCAGCCTCTAATTCCTCGACTCTCTTTATGGAAGTTTCTAATTCTGTTTTTCTGGCTCCAAGAGCGGTCTCCGAATCATTCAGCGATGATTCCAGTATGTGCAATGTATTAGAAAATCCTTCTTTCTTGCTTTCGAGGGAACCCAGTTCAGTCTTCTGCTCAGCCACTTCTGTAAGCAGCTGCTCTTTTTCCCTGGTGCATTCACTTATAGCCCTTTCGCCCGTTACTATCCTTTCCCCATTAAGCCTGGCATCTTCTTCGGCCCGCGTCAGGGAATCGGCAAGGGATGCCTCTTCCTGTCTCAGGCTTTCCATTTCTCCGGTTACTTCCTCTATCTCAAGTTTTGCCAGGGAAATTTCGTCGTCGACACCTTTTATATTTTCCTCTATATTTTCCTGCCTGTGTTTAGCGTTACCGAATAATATCTCTTTTTCGTTCAGTCTCCTATTAGTATCCTCAAGGTTTTTCCCTTGTTCATCCCTGAGCCGTTCGCTGTTAAGCTTTTCTTCTATTATTCTGGCGGCATCGGCCTCGAAACCGATTATCGCCAGGGAAAGTTCTTTGATCCTGGCATCCCTGTTGATCAACGTAAGATCAGCGTTACCTGCCATGCCTCCTGATACAAAACCATTACTGGCGAGGGCGCCCTCAAGCGTAATAAAAACACATTCTTTCGCTCTCTCAATGTCTTTTAAAATAGACCCGGCGGATGATAAATCCTTTACTATGAATATATTCTTCAGCGCGTGAGCGGCAAAACCTTTTAGGCTGTCATCTATGGTTATAAAATCCTCGGCCTTGCCCAATAGCCTCTCGTCGTTCAAGTCTATGTTTGCGGCTGCGGCTGTATGATCAAAGGCTCCGGGATAGATAAAAGATGTCCTGCCGCAAGAATTTTCTCTCAGAAAATTTATAGCTTTTTCCGCGGATTCCATCGTATCCACGACAACTGCCTGCAGATAATCCCCTAAGGCTGACTCGATCGCCAGTTCATAACCTTGCTTTACGGACAAAAGGTTGGCAAGCACATCCCTGACGCCTTCCATGGCGACAGATTGACCCTCGACAGGTTCTTTTCCGAGTATAGCCTTAACACCTGAAGAAAACCCTTCATATTTTGCCTTTGCCTCTTCCAGTACTTCCAAGCGCGACCTGCTGGCGGCAAGAGAACGGTGTATCTTTTCGGATTCATTAACAAGTTTTTCTATACTGTTCGAAAGTTCCGAAATAACGTTGCTGATCCTGGACTTTTCTTCCCTAAGAGATAAGACCTCTCCCTCTATTGACGTTACTTCTTTGGCGATGTCTGCCAGTTTCGTGTCGAGTGTTTCCTTTTCATGGGATATCCTGATCTTTTCTGTCTCTAATCTTTTAAGCCTGGCTTCGTTAGTAGCAAGACTATTGGAAACCTTGGTAAGGCGGTTCCTTAGGTTGGACTGCCGGGAAGCTATATCTATCACATTAGCCTTTGAGGTCGAAATATTAGTCTCGTTTTCAGTGATACCTCTCAATATCTCCACGAGCCTCTTTTCCTTGGCCTCTAAAGACCCCGCTCTTTCAGTATCCTCTTTTTCAAGGGTGGTTACTTTTTCCCTGAGGTTTTCCACTTCTTTTCGCTGTGATATTACGCTTGTCCCGCTCTTTTCTATTTCAACCTCGAGATCGATCCGTCTTTTCTTTAATTCCTCTACCCTGTCTTTGTTGAGAGATATCTTATCTCTTGCTTTCGAGACCTCGGAATTTTTTTCTATAAGATTCGACCTTAAATCCATTCTCTTTGTCTCGACGCCGGATCTCCCGGCATTTAAGGCGCTGAGTTCTTCCGATGCCTTTTGCAGCTGGGAGCTGATCTCGACTTCCTTTGCCCTGAACTCGTCGAGTTTTTTATTGGATCCTAAAAGCCTTTCCTGCAGGAGCTCCAACTCTATCCTTGAAAGTTTTAGCTCAAGGGATTTTAATTCCTCATATTTTTCTTTGTAACGCTCGGCCTTTCTTGCCTGGCGCTCTATTGAGTTTATCTGGCGTTTTACTTCTGCGATAATATCATTGATCCTTACGAGGTTCAGCTCTGTGTCATCGAGCCGCCTTAAAGCTTCTTTCCTCTTTGATTTATATTTTGTGATGCCGGCCGCTTCCTCAAATATCTCGCGCCTGTCTTCGGGCCTGGAGCTCAGCACCTGGTCTATCCTGCCCTGCTCTATATGCGAGTAAGCGTTTGTGCCGACGCCTGTGCCCATGAATAATTCGCTTATATCCTTGAGACGGACAGAGGTCTTGTTCAACAGGTATTCGCTTTCGCCTGAGCGGTACAGCCTGCGGCCTACTGTCACTTCATCGTATTCTATGGGGAGTTTCCTGTCCTGGTTCGAAAGGGTAAGGGATACTTCGGCGTAACCTACGGGTTCTTTACCGTCTGTGCCATTAAATATCACGTCTTCCATCTTGCCGCCGCGCATCATCTTGGCCGACTGTTCGCCGAGCACCCATCTTATGGAATCAGAGATATTTGATTTCCCGCATCCATTGGGACCCACGATAGCCGTTATGCCGGGCTCAAAATCAAGCCTGGTCCTGTCGGCAAAAGACTTAAATCCAAATAATTCCAGCGATTTAAAATACATATCTTCCTTGGATTAAAAGAGGTTATTACTGTTCTCGACTTCGTCCCGATACTTCGGGACTCCGCTCGAACAATATTCTTCGAGCTTGTCGAGAAGATATAAGGCACTACATCCGGATTACCTTTTTAATACCTCTTTGAACTTTTTTGTCAATTCTGGCAATATCTCAAACAAATCCCCGACTATGCCATATGTCGCCACATTGAATATCGGGGCATGTGGATCTTTATTTATCGCTACTATCACGTCTGATGATTGCATGCCTACCAGGTGCTGTATCTGACCTGAGATGCCGCACGCGATATAGACCTTAGGACATACTGTTTTTCCCGTCTGCCCGACCTGGTGTGAGTATGTTTTCCATCCGGCATCGACCGCGGCGCGCGACGCGCCTACCGCGCCTCCAAGCGCTTTGGCCAGACCCTCTATCAAATAAAAATTTTCCGGTTTCTGCAGTCCGCGGCCTCCGGAAACTATGATATCCGCTTCAGTAAGATTTACAGTTTCCTCTATTTCCTCTACTATGTCCAGGAGTTTCGTGCGGGAGGAATATACGTCATCACCATAATTGACTTCGATCACTTTGCCCTTATGATGGTTATTGACCTGGGCTTCTTTCATTACTTTATGCCTGACCGTAGACATCTGAGGCCTGTGGTTCGGGCAAATAATAGTAGCCATAATGTTTCCGCCAAAAGCAGGACGCGTCTGCAGAAGCAGCCTGTTCTCTTTGTCTATTTCCAGGCCCGTGCAATCCGCGGTAAGGCCCGCGTGTATACCTATCGCCACACGCGATATAAGCGACCTGCCGACAGAGGTAGCGCCGCAAAGGACTATCTCAGGTTTATACTCTTTTATCAATTTCATCAATACCTTAGAGTAAGGTTCACTCTGGTAATGCTTGAGCTTTGGGGAATCTACCAGATAAACTTTATTAGCTCCCCTGTGGATAATATTCTGCGCCTCTCCTTTTACATCCTCACCCAATAAAATACCGCAAAGATCAACGCCAAGCGTATCGGCAAGTTCCCTTCCTTTGCCGAGAAGTTCATGCGCGACGCTCTGGATAATGCCGTTCCTCTGTTCGCAAAATACCCAGACATCTTTATATTGTTCCAGCTTTTTTGGGAAATCTATATCGGAAGGACTGATCTTAGTAAGCACGATCGCGTCAAATTTACAGGATTCGATACACGCTCCGCATAAATTACACTTATCGAGATCTATTACCGCTTTTTTATTTACTACCTCAATACACCCGAACGGGCACGTCTTCACGCAAAGCTTACAGCCGCCGCATTTTTCATCAATAACTCTTATGGACATCTCTCCGCCTTTTTATTGATCTACTACAATATATCGCTTTTCAATAACTCGACTAATTTTTCGCTGATCTCTTTTGGATCCCCCTCGATGACCTGGCCTTTTTCCCTGGGAGCGGGTGTAAATATTTTTACCACTTTTGTGGGGGAACCGTTCAGGCCCAGGAGGCCGGGATCCAGGTCCATGTCTTTTGCCCCTATTTTTTTTATTTCCGCTTTTTTGGCGCGCATCTTTCCCTTTAGGGAAGGGAGGCGCGGCTCATTTATCTCTTTTACAACGGTTATCAGGCACGGTAAGGGCGATTCTACAATCTCATAGCCTTCCTCCGTCATTCTTTCAGCTCGCATATATTTCTTTTCCATGTCGACTTCTTCTATCTTTTTTACATATGTTATCTGAGGTATATCAAGATGAGCGGATATGCCGGGCCCGACCTGGGCAGTGTCGCCGTCGATCGCCTGTTTACCGCAGATTATAACATCATAATCACCAAGCGTTCTGATGGCTCCTGACAATGTATAACTGGTAGCCCATGTGTCACTACCGGCAAACGCCCTGTCCGAGATAAGCACCGCCTCATCCGCGCCGAGCGAAATAGTCTCGCGCAGGGCTTCTTCAGCCTGCGGGGGGCCCATTGTTATGACCGTGACTTTGCCGCCGAACTTTTCCTTAAGGCGGATCGCTTCCTCGACAGCGTACATATCGAACGGATTTACGATGCACGCTACTCCGCTCCTTATAAGCGTATTTGTCTCAGGGTCTATCCTTACCTCTGTAGTATCCGGGACTTGTTTAATGCAAACGATTATATTCATAAATTCTTACCTTTACTTAGATTTTTCTTTTATCAGGTTCGACGCTATAACGCTGCGCTGGATCTGGTTAGTGCCCTCGTATATCTGGGTGATCTTCGCGTCGCGCATGTATTTTTCTATCGGGTAATCGCGCATGTAGCCATAACCTCCGAACAACTGCACACAGTCTGTCGTTACTTTCATGGCCATGTCAGAAGCAAAAAGTTTAGCGATAGCCGAGTCTTTGGATATTTTTTTAGCTCCGCTGTCCAGCATGCGGGCTGTCGCGTATATCAATGCCCTGGCCGCCTCTATCTGGGTCGCCATATCAGCAAGCATAAACTGTACGCCCTGAAAACTAGAAATAGTCTTTCCGAACTGCTTTCTTTCTTTGACATATTCCACTGTCAGGTCCAACGCGCCCTGCGCGATACCAAGCGCCTGACTGGCTACTCCGGGCCTTGACTGGTCAAATGTCTTCATTGCCACGATAAACCCAGCGCCTTCCTTACCAAGCAGGTTTTCTTTAGGGATCTTACAATCCGTAAATACCAGCTCTCTTGTAGCTGAGGCTCGTATGCCCATTTTATCTTCTTTTTTGCCAAATTCAAAACCTGGCGTGCCTTTTTCCACTATAAAACACGCCGCGCCCCTGGCGCCCTTGGTCCTGTCCACGGAAGCAACTACCGTATATACCTCCGCTTCGCCTCCATTGGTTATCCATTGCTTGGTGCCGTTAAGGATATAATGATCACCTTTTTTTGTAGCTGTCGTGGCCACCGCTCCGGCGTCACTGCCGGCTCCTGCCTCGGTCAACGCGAACGCCGCAAGTTTCTTTCCCTTGGCAAGATCAGGAAGATATTTCATTTTCTGCTCTTCCGTGCCGAATAATATTATAGGATATGTCCCGAGCGCGGTCGCTGCCAAAGCAAGAGATATTCCTCCGCAGGCCTTTGACAATTCTTCTGTCGCTAACACCAGCTCCATGCTCCCGCCACCCGTTCCGCCGTATTTTTCCTCAATGTATATCCCAAACAGGTCGCTTTCCGACAATATTTTCACTATATCCCACGGAAAAATGCCCTCCGCGTCGTATTTCGCGGCAACAGGCTTTATCTTTTCCTTGGCTATCTGTCTCGCCAGATCACGGATCATTATTTGCTCTTCAGTCAACAGGTAATCCATTATTCCCTCCCTTTTATCGTATCTTGTAAAGTAATGTCCTGGGCTTCCCTTCCCGGACAATATCTAATTTTACCAAGTCTATATTACTGCCAAACCTTATATCCATATATGCCTTAAATACCCCATAAAGACTGTTCACGGACCTGCTGTTTATGGCTAATATCAGGTCTCCCTGCCTTATACCGACGCGTTCCGCGAAAACGGCATCAGCCAGGTCAGTGACAAGGAATCCTTCCCTGTCCAAAAACACTTTACCTAATTCACAATTAAATCTCAGGCTCGCGCCTTCGCCAAAAGTAAATCCCGGCTCAGCGCCTTTCATTATCGCTACGAGCGCGCGGCCGGCATTGGAAAATGCCCTTCGCGCGCTGTCTTTATCAACAGACCACGTATCGTCGGAAACTTCTTTTATCTCTATGGAATCAAAGAACTCTGACTTTATAGCTTCGCTGCCCGCGGCCTCTCCTTGAAGAGAATCCAGCATTTCTTTTTCTTCGGCCCTAAGCTTTTTCAGGAACGCTTTTTTATCAAAAGCTCTCTCGAGGACCACTTTTTCCCTATCAAGGCCTTTGACCGTAAAATCCTTACTATCTTCTTCGCTGATATTTTCAGCAGCCCTATACCTGTATTCCAGCGTATCCGCGGCTATTGTTTTTTCAAAAACAGCCTCAGACCCTTCCAGCGATATCTTGTCTCCCTGCTTTAATTCCCGGGTAACGTTAGAATCGACATCCCTAAGGATAAGCGTAACTCCTGTTATTTCCTCTATCCTAAAACAGGTTCCGGTGCCTACTTTCGAGAAAAATATATCGCCTTTAGCGTATAGCTTTCTTCCTGAATGTCCGGTATTAAAGATAGCGTACGGTAAAGTCTCGGCATCCCTAATAGTCGCAACGACTTTGGAGTTTTTACGGTCTATATTATTGGCAAAGAGCTCGCCACTCATTATAAGAGATAGCACTAATCCTATAGATATATATCTTAGGATACACACAATGTCTAAATTATATATATTATTTCCTGTTCGTCAAGACAAAAAAAACCTAAATCCTGTAACCAATGGGTTATTAGGGGCACTTTAAAGCTTTTACCGGGTGCAAATATTCTTCGAGCGACCGAAGGGAGTCGAGAAGCAACGCATAGAGTTCTCGACTCGTTTCACTCGCTCGAACAATATTGCCTCCCCATTAACTCACCGGTTACCAAATCCTGCTTTATTCGTATCTTACTGTTATTTGAAACTCCGTATCCTCCTTTCCCATGGCCTTAGGAAAAGGCGGAAATGGTATCGCATTCTTAACGCAATTCACCGCGGCGCGGACAAGCGTGAGGTCAGGTTTATTCAATATAACAGGGCCTCTCAGCAAAAACCCCTCGCTATCCAGGGTAAACTGCAGTTCGACAGTGCCGGAGACAGGCACATCCTGGCTCCCGGCAATGCTGTTTATCTCTTCCCTTACCGCCAAATAATATTTTTCATACGGCATTGTCTTTGCCGATTCATCGCTCTCTTTAGGTATCTCCGGCTTTACCGACACAGCGCGGATAGGTTTATTTTTCTTATCCTGGATAACTTTCGGAGCTTTCGACTTTTTCGGCTTTTCAGGCTCTTTTATCTCTGCCTTTTTTATTTTAGCATCCCACTCATTAATATAAGAACTCACTTCTTTTGTTACCATATCGCCTCCGATAATATGAGGGGTCAATAATATGACAAGCTCTGTTTTTTCCTTACTTTCACCTTTTGAGGCAAACAATTTTCCCAAAAGAGGCACGCTGCTCAAGAAAGGCACCTTGTCGTTATATTTAGTTACAGTGTCTTTCATAAGCCCGCCTACTATTATAGTAGTGTTGTCCTTTACCAATACAGATGTCTCGGCCTCGGAAGTAGTGACATACGGGATGATCGACCTGGTGCTCCCGTCAGGGTTGGTAAGCGTGACGGTCTTTGTTGGATCAGTATCACTGACTTCGGGTTTTATTTTTAATTTAATATAACCGTCATTGTTTATATCCGGCGTTACTCTTAACCTGACGCCCACGTCGACAAACTGGACATGGTCCGTCGTATGGTACGTGCCTCCTGATGTCGTAGTCACGTCGCTGGTAACGTAAACCTCTTTGGAACCTACCAGGATACTTGCCTCTTCCTTGTTGATAACCGTTATCCTCGGCCTTGAAAGGACATCGGTCTTGCCAAAAGTATCCAAAAGCTTCAATATGGACGAGTGGGAACCGCCTTTTTTAGCTACTGTCAAAGTGCCCGGGGTAGTGCCCGTCAGGCTGGTAGTAAGATTCGACGTGGCCTCTATGGTAATATCTCCCAGCGTCGCCAGGCTTGACCAGTCTATACCGCTGGAATATTTATCCGAGAGCGTTATCTTTATGATATTGGCGTCTATTGTTACCTCTTTGGTCTTTTCGTCAAACGCCTCTATAGCTCTTTTAATATCCTTCATCTTCTTTGGAGAATCCTTTACTATTAATTTATTCGTCCTTTCGTCAAATTTTACGCTGCCTATATTTTTTGAGAGCATCTTTTCTATTTTATCCTTTATTGTTTCAGCATTAGCGTAGCCCAGGGAAAATACTTCGGTTACGAGCTTCGAATCCATTTCCACGACAGCCGCTTTCATTCTCTTGATGTTCTCGGAATTATCTATAAGGACTATCGTGTTGGAGGCATCATCCGCGATGACCTTACCTACGCTTGTTTTCATCTTTGACATAGCGGAGGCAATATCAGCCGCGTTGGCATAATCGAGTTTTATGATCTCTGTTTTAAGCCTGTTCTTAAACCTGTCTCCGTGCAATTTTTCGTATTTTTTATCCGTCATTACCTTTATAAGCGTGCCTTCTTCCTCATAGGCCAGGCCGCTCGCGAAAACTATTATGTCAAGAGCGCCCATGACATCTACATCCTTTACGTAGACAGATACGGTGCCGCTTACGTCATTATCAGCGACTATATTAAGACCGCTCTTCTGCGACAGGATCTTAAGCGCGTCCCTTATGTCCATGCCTTTAAAATCAAGCGAAATCAATTCCGGCAGGTCCTCGTATTGCGCCAGACAGGCAGGCATCGCTGAAAAAACCAAGATCAGAAATACAATGGAATAAATAAGTATCTTTTTCGTCATAGATCCTCCTTGTGCGAGGCTAAGCCTCGAACAAAACTTGATATTATATTCTTAGGTCGATTTTCTCCCCTTTGTAATCAAGAGTAACGATTCCTTCCTTTATATCATAAACTTTGAATTCTCTCAGGGTATCACCTTTATACAAAAATAATGTTTTATCGGCTTTTTTGTCTTCTATTATGGCCTGGTCATATTCGCCTGTAACTACTCCCAGCAGACTAAGGTCTTTTACTATTTCCGTTCCCGAAAGAGGTTCAGGCAGTTCTTTGGTAAGAGGTATTTCTTGCGTGATGAGATCAGCAGTCTTAGGCAAAATAAGCTGTTCAGGTATATCAATATCAAGATCCACGTCCTTTTTCTTTGGACTGAACAGGTCTACCAAAAAGACCACAAGTATCACACATATAAGGCTTACCAATACAAAATTCACCTTCATAAAAATACTAAGGTCCTTCTTTAACTTCATTTTGCCCTGGGCTTTTTTTATTACGTTTAAAAGTTTTTCCTCAGGCGTAGATTCAGCCATCAAGCCAGTCCTACCTTTCTGTCACAGTCTATTACTCCCCCTATCAATTGCTCGTCTATAGACGTTTTTTCCTTCATTACCAGCTCTTCAAGGGCCAGGTGGCAAAGATTAGCGATCTTGCGCGGATAACCCTGGGTGTATTGATATATCAGTTCCATAGCAGCGTCGGTAAAAAGAGATTTTTGCGAATCATAGCCGGCCTGCTTCAACCTGAACGCTATCATGTTTTTCGTTTCATTGGCGTCCAGGGGGTTAAGGATATATTTCAGGTTTATCCTGTCCGAAAAGTTCCTTATCCTCTGCAGTTTTGGCAAAAGTTCCATTTGTCCTACCACTACAAGCTGTAACAGTTTATACTCATTGGTCTCGTAATTCAGGAGCGTCCTTAGCATCTCCAGGGAAAAAGTGCTCATTTTCTGGGCCTCGTCTATGATAAGCACCACTATGTTGTCCTGTTCAACGCATTTTTTAAAAAGAAACCTTTCTATGGCTTCTTTGTAATCAAGGCTGGAGCGAAATGATGATTTTATGCCGAATGCCTGGGCGAGATAACTTACGAACTGAAACTCAGAATCATACACAGGATCCAGTATCATGTGGGAAATAAACCCGTTTTCCTGTCCGAGCAGTTGGATAAGCGAACGCACAAGCGTGGTCTTACCTGTGCCAATGTCCCCAAGGATAAGATTCAAGCCTCTTTTTAGCCT
>JAHIUV010000015.1 GCA_018817035.1 Candidatus Omnitrophota bacterium
CGCGCCATAAGTAAATGCCTCAAGAAGAAAACCAAAACGTTCCTTTACTGTCTGCTCGTCCATGCCTATACGATTAAATATCCTTTCCTGCAAAATCCTATCATGTATCCTTATGCTGCCGCTTGCCAGTTCCACGCCATTTATGACCAAGTCATACGCCCTTGAGGTGACTTTCTCGGGATCAGACTCTATGAGCTCCGCGTCTTCCGCTACAGGTGACGTAAAAGGATGGTGTTCCATATCCCAGCGCTTCTCTTCCGCGTTATATTTAAAAAGAGGGAAATTCAAGACCCATAAAAATTCAAAACCTTTTCCGTCCTTGCGCAGGTCAGGCTTGTCAGTCTTGTATTTCTCGATAGCTTCCTTATGGGTAATTCTCGGAAAAGGTATTTTTAATTCTACGCCAAGCGCTTCTTTGAAAACATGATAAAACATACGTTCCGTGATATCAAAAATCATATCCTCATCAATAAAAGACATCTCCATATCCAGCTGAGTGAATTCAGGCTGCCTGTCTGAACGCAGGTCTTCATCCCTGAAACATCTGGCTATTTGAAAATATCTCTCGAATCCGGCTACCATCAACAACTGCTTAAAAAGCTGGGGAGACTGGGGAAGCGCGAAGAACTTTCCGTGGCTCAGACGGGAAGGCACCAAAAAATCGCGCGCGCCTTCCGGCGTTGACTTGGTAAGGATCGGAGTCTCTACCTCTATAAAACGCTCCTTGTCCAGAAAATCCCTCATTGACTTGCATATCCTGTGGCGCAGGAATAGTTTTTTCTGGACCTCAGGCCTCCTCAGGTCAATATACCTGTATTTAAGCCTGACCTCTTCGGATACATTTGCCATTTCGTCAAATTCAAAAGGCGGCGTCTGCGAAACATTGATTATCTCAAGCTCCTCAACCCCTAACTCTACCTGTCCGGTGCCCATTTTGGGATTCTCCGTGCCTTTGGGCCTTTTCTGGACTTTTCCCTTTACAGCTATCACATACTCACTGCGCAGCTCTTCGGCTTTTTTATTTTTAAAAAATACTATCTGAGTAAAGCCCTCTCGATCCCTTATATCGACGAATATTATTTTTCCGTGATCCCTGCGCTTATGCACCCAGCCCATAAGGACAGCGTCCTCACCTATGTTTTTTTCTGTCAATTCCCCGCAAGTACGCGTACGCTTCAACATCGTTATATTATCTCCTTTAAGACTTCGTCCATACCCGCTTCTTTCTGCTCGCCGCTATTCATATCCTTTAAAATAACTTTATCCCGCCTGAATTCTTCTTCCCCTAAAATTACGGTAAACCTCGCGTTAAGCTTCTGAGCTTTCCTCATCTGCGACTTCAAGGATCGCCCTTCGCGATCCATCTCACACGACAGGCCATTGTCCCTAAACAAAGACATCATTTTAAAAGCGTCATATTCCAAGGCTTTGTCGGCGATCGCCATAAAAACAGCTATAGAAGGCGCGGACATGGAAATCTTATCCTTTCCTGCCAGGATCAACCTTTCCATGCCAAACGCGAAACCTATCGCGGGAGTAGCTTTACCGCCCATGTCCCTTATAAGGTTATTATATCGGCCTCCGGCGCAGATCGCGTCTTTGGCTCCCAGGTCAGGCGAAGATATTTCAAAAACAGTTTTTGTGTAATAATCCAAACCCCTGACCATCTTGGGCTCAACGATAAAATCAACACCCGAGTTTTTCAGGCCCTTCTTTACCGACTCAAAATGCTCAGCGCAATCCGCGCACAATAAATTATCAAATTTTATTCCTTTTACGGCCTCGGCGCATTTCTCATTCTTGCAGTCAAAGACCCTAAGCACGTTCTTTTTAGAGCGCTCACCGCATTCAGCGCATAATGAACCCAGGTATGGTTTGATGATATCACGGTATTTCTTTATGATCGCCTGCTTATCCTTTTCACAGCCAAGGCTGTTCAGATTTACCTTAAAATCCCGCAATCCTAATTTCTGTAAAAATCTTGCTGCCAGGACTATTGTTTCCACGTCAAGTAAAGGATTATCGGAGCCTATTGCTTCCACACCGAGCTGATAGAATTGTCTTTGTCTCCCCTTCTGCGGCCTTTCGCTCCTGAACATAGGGCCGATATAGAATAATTTTGTCAGGTCCTGATTTTGCGCCATTGAGTTTTCAAGATAAGCCCTAACAACAGAAGCCGTTGCCTCTGGCCTCAACGCGATATTCCTGCCTCCCCTGTCGGTAAAAATATACATCTCTTTCCGGACTATGTCAGTAGCATCACCTATACTTCTTATAAAAAGAGACGCGTCCTCTATGATAGGGGTCCTTATTTCTTTATACCCGTATATAGAAAATATATCCCTGGCAAAAGCCTCGACAACCTGCCACATCCCTATATCATCGGGCAATATATCCTTTGTGCCCCTTAACGCTTTTAACATCCAAACCTCATTTTTGTAAAACTATTTTACCTTCGCCCTCATTACAAGGCCCGGCTTAAAAACAGCTACTTTTTTAGGCGCTACAGGGACCTGCTGACCTGTCCGTGGATTCCTGCCCATGCGGCCTTTCCTTGATTTCGTCTTAAACACCCCAAAATTCCTTAATTCTATTTTCTCTCCTTTTGCCAGAGAATCAACTATAATATCAAATGTCATCTGTACTACTTTTTTGACGTCAATCTGTTTTATGTCAGATTGCTCCGCGATTTTATTTACAATGTCTTTTTTGGTCATATTGGCCTCCTTTAAGTTATATTTTATAAGCTTTAAGTTTTTCCATATCTGATTTATTTACAAGGGGTAGTGTAACACGCTAATATGCGCATTGTCAAACGAAAAAGCATAGGCTTATGCCTTTACGGTTTCGTAATATAAAGTTTTTCCTGAGCGCGCAGGGGTTGTCGCACGCTCAGGAAAACAGCGTGCACTTACAGCTTTATTGAGGATTTTTCAAACTTGATATGGTCGCGGCCTACCAGGTCTTCCAGTTCAGCGATCATTTCTTTGCCGGGGCTTACGAATAGTTCTTTGTCTACCATTATGCGGTATGAACCGTTGTCTTTAGTGACGACATTGAAATATACCGGGGTACTGCCTTTGTATTGGCTGAGCAGGCCTTTCATTTTTTCGAGCGTTTCTTTCTCCGCCCCGATTAAATTAAGGTCTATGTATATAGCCTGCGTAAAGAGTTTTCTCACGTCCTCTATAGGGACAATATCCTCGACTATTATTTTAGGCCTGTCTTCTTTAAGGTTCAATCTTCCGTTCACGAATATCGGAAAATTCGGCCGGATGTATTTAGAGACGTTCTTATATGCCATCGGGAACACCAACACCTCGACGCTGCCTTCAAGGTCCTCCATCATCATGATAGCCATCTTTTCCCCTGTGCGTTTGGTAATGGTATTTTTTATCTTGTTTATTATTCCTCCGAAACGGACCCTCGCGCCGTCATTCAAGTCCTTCAGCGCGTTGCTCGGAGCTGTCGAATATTCCTTGAGAAGGTCCTCATGCTCAGCAAGAGGATGGCCGGTTATATAAAATCCCAACATTTCTTTCTCGAAATGCAACAGCTGGCTCTCCGGCCATTCCTTTATATCCGGGACATCTTCGCTGTGCGTCGAGGACGGGTCAAACAATAGCATCTGGCCCAATGATTTTTCTTTTTGTATGGAGCTCGCTATATCCATTGACTTTGAAAGTATGGCCATCAACTGAGACCTCTTCAGCCCCAGGCTGTCAAAAGCCCCGCATTTGATCAAGCTCTCCATGACTTTTTTATTCACGAGACGCGAGTTAGTCCGTCCGCAAAAATCGCTCAGGGCTGTAAAACGGCCTTCTTTTTTTCTGGAGTCAATGATCGACTCTATGGCCGTTTGGCCTACGTTCTTGACCGCCCCGAGACCGAAGCGTATCGTATCTTTTCCGACCATCGTAAAATTGGCGAAACTCTCATTCGCGTCCGGAGGCAGTATTTTTATGCCCATCCTTCCGGCCTCTTCTATGTATTCGACCAGTTTATCCGTGTTATCTTTTTCACTTGTCAGAAGCGCTGTCATGAACTCAACGGGATAATTGGCTTTTAAGAAAGCTGTCCTGTACGATATCATGGCGTACGCGGCTGAATGGCTTTTGTTAAAACCATACCCGGCGAAATGCTCTATCAGATTAAAGATCTTTTCAGCTATGCGCTTGTCGATCTTATTGCGCGACGCTCCGTCTATAAAAGCCTTTCTTTGCTGGTCCATTATTTCCGGAGTCTTTTTACCGATAGCGCGCCGCAAGATATCCGCCTGCGCCAGGGAAAAACCCGCGAGGCTCGAAACGATCATCATTACCTGTTCCTGATAGACGATAATGCCGTAAGTTTCTTTTAGAATAGGCTCCAGGAGCGGATTGTCATATCTCACGCTCACTTCGCCATGCTTCCTTTTCATAAAGTCGTCAAGCATTCCGCTGCCTATCGGACCCGGCCTGTAAAGCGCCAGAAGCGCCACTATGTCCTCAAATTTCTCAGGCTTTAATTTCTTTAGCAAGTCCCTCATCCCTGAACTTTCTAACTGAAATATTCCCATGGTCTTTGCTTTACTTAACAGCTTAAACGTGTTAGCGTCACCCATGACCATGTCTTCGGATTTCAGGTTTATCCCCCTTACACGATTTATAATCTTTATGGCTTCCTCTATTACCGTCAATGTCCTGAGGCCCAGGAAATCCATTTTTAAAAGTCCTATTTTCTCAAGTGACGACATCGCGTAGCCGGTCGAAATCTGTCCGTCGCTGGTCTTGAACAGCGGGACATGATTCGTAAGAGGGCTCTCACTTATGACGACCCCCGCGGCGTGCGTTGAAGCGTGGCGGGTAAGGCCCTCAAGATGCTTGGAGGTATTTATCAATTCTTTTACCGTAGGGTCCTGATTATAAAGTTTTTTTAGCTCAGGTTCCTGCTCAAGGGCAAGCCCCAAGGTCATATTCGGGTCGACAGGCACGAGTTTGGCTATTTTATCCACATCAGCATAGGGCACGTTCATTGCCCTGCCCACGTCCCTGATCACCGCGCGCGCGGCCATTGTCCCGAAGGTTATTATCTGGGCGACATTGTCCTGCCCGTATTTTTGTATTACATAATCTATGACTTCGCCTCTGCGCTCATAACAAAAATCTATGTCGATATCAGGCATGGTAACGCGTTCAGGGTTCAAGAACCTTTCAAAAAGCAGGTTATACTTCAGCGGGTCTATGTCAGTTATGCCCAGGCAATAACTGACGATACTGCCGGCGGCAGAACCCCTGCCCGGACCGACAGCTATACCTTTTTCCTTGGCGTATTGCACGAAATCCCTTGTTATAAGGAAATAACTGTTATAACCGGCTTTATCGATGACCGTCAATTCGTGTTTCAGCCTGTCCAGGATATCTTCCGTTACAGACGGGTATCTTTCCTTTAATCCTTTTTCGCATAAGTCGCTGAGGTATTTTTCACGAGTGATGCCCGCGGGCGGAGAATAGTGAGGCAGGAATGTTTTTGAAAAATCCAATTCAAGGTTACATTTTTCAGCTATGCGTATAGTATTAGTGATAGCATCCGGCGTTTCCCTAAAAAGAGCTTTCATTTCCTGGGGGGATTTAAAATAGAACTGGTCTGTCTGCAGTCTCATGCGCTTTGGGTCGTCAAGAGTGGTCTGGGTCTGGATACATAAAAGCGCCTCATGGGCCTTAGCGCTGTCCTTGGTAAGATAATGGACATCATTAGTGGCTACTATGGGTATACCCAGCGCCTTGCCTGATTTTATCAATACGGAACTGACCTTTTTTTGTTCGAGGATATCATTGTCCTGCAGTTCGAAGTAAAAATTATCTTTGCCGAGTATTTCCTGATATTGGCCCGCTAATTGCTTTATCTTGTCTTCTTTGCCGTCAAGAGCGAGTTTGGCGAATTCACTTTTCAGGCAGCTGGAAAGCGCGATCAACCCTTCTGAATGTCTCGCCAGCGCTTCTTTGTCTATCCTTGGCTTGTAATAAAACCCTTCCAGGTATCCTATGGATACGAGCTTCATTAAATTCCTGTAACCGGCCTCATCCTTCGCAAGAAGTATAAGATGGTTTGATGATCCGCCGCCGCTGTATACGGTCCTGTCAAGCCTGCTGTTCGGCGCGATATAGACCTCACAGCCTATTATAGGTTTTACGCCGTTCTGCATGCAGGTTTGATAAAACTCTATCGCGCCAAACATGTTTCCATGATCAGTCATCGCGCAGGCAGGCATCTTCATCTGCCTGGCGATATCAACCAGTTTTTTTATAAGGCACGCGCCGTCAAGAAGGCTATATTGGGTATGAACATGTAGGTGGACAAAATCAGAGTGGATCATTCTTTTAGTGGCTCGAGGGTATTGACTACTACTATTTCCCCATTCCTATTCTCTGCGCGCGCTGCATAAGCTTTCCTTCTGTCTTGATGGACGGGGCTATTATTATTTCGGTCATTTGCATTTCCTTGATGTTTCTCGCGCCGACATTGCCCATGGATGTCATAAGGGCGCCGACGAGATTTTGTGAGCCGTCGTCGAGCCTGGCCGGGCCGAGAAGTATTTCCTCAAGCGTGCCCGTAGTGCCTACGCGGACGCGTGTGCCTCTGGGCAGATTAGCGTGCGGTGTCGCCATGCCCCAGTGATATCCTTTTCCCGGCGCTTCTTTGGCGCGGGCAAAAGCAGAACCGACCATTACCGCGTCAGCCCCACAGGCAAATGCTTTACAAATATCCCCTCCGGAATCCATACCGCCGTCAGTAATAATAGGGGTGTACTTTCCTGTTTTTTTGTAATAAAAATCACGGGCCGCGGCAACGTCCGTTGTCGCGGTGACCTGCGGAACGCCTATACCCAAAACACCTCTAGTGGTACACGCGGCGCCCGGGCCGATGCCTACCAGTATCCCGCTCGCGCCTGTATCCATCAGCTCAAGCGCGACATTATAAGTAACACAATTACCCAGTATCACGGGTATCTTCATCGACTTTATGAATTTTTTAAAATCTACGACCTTGTATTCTTTTGATTGGTGGTTAACACTTATGACAGTGGACTGTATAACGAACATATCAGCACCGGCATCCTGGGCGATCTTGCCGAACTTTTCGGTATTCTGGGGGATCGTGCTTACCGCGGCTGTCGCGTTTTTTGCCTTTATTTCCTTTATCCTCTTTATGATAAGTTTTTCATTTATGGGTTTTACATACAATGACTGCACTAATTTCGTAGCTTCCTCCGGATCAGCGCTGGCGATCTTTTTCAATATTGCTTCGGGGTTCTCATAACGCGTCTGCACGCCGTCAAGATTAAGGACAGCTATGCCGCCCATACGGGACATCTCTATTGCGAATTTTACGTCGACAACACCATCCATGGCAGCAGCCAGTATAGGCACCTTGTATTCCCTGCCGCCGATCTCCCATGTAGTATCCGCCTCGTTGGGATTTATAGTAACCGAACCCGGGACAAGAGCTATTTCATCAAATCCATAACAACGCCTGGCTTTTCTACCTCTTCCGAGCCACATACCCATGATAATTACCTCCGATTTTTAAAGATGTTTCGAGTATAATACAGCAATACGCTAAAAAAGTCAAGGTGGATATGAGGAAATTTTGCAATGGGCGAGTTATCGGGGGAGATATATTAATATTGTTCGAGCGAGCCGACAAATATTCTTCTCGACTGCGCTCGAAGGATATTTATCAGCGAGTCGAGAACCGTAAG
>JAHIUV010000101.1 GCA_018817035.1 Candidatus Omnitrophota bacterium
AAAGAGTGATCTCGGGTGAAACAATAGGCACTACGGTAAGATAGCCTTGATCCCCGAACAAACAAACAAGGAGGGCAAGATGCTGCCTCTTCAGAAGCGCGTACATGATTCAGAAGAAAAAAAGAAAAAAGCCATAGACGCGACAGTGCGTGAGTTCTCTGATATAAGGACAGGGCGCGCGAACTCTCATCTTGTTGAGGGCATAATGGTAGATTATTACGGGACAGCCACTCCCCTTAAACAGCTGGCAGGAATATCCGTGCCTGAGCCCAGACTGATAGTTATACAGCCTTGGGACCCATCCAGCGTGCCGGCATTAGAAAAAGCTATTTTAAAATCACAGTTAGGGTTATCGCCTGTTAATGACGGTAAGGTCATAAGGATAGCGGTTCCTGCTTTGACAAGAGAGAGATGCGAGGAGCTTACAAAGGTCCTTCATAAGATAGCGGAGCAGGGCAAGATATCCTTGAGGACAGTTCGAAGAGACGCTATTGACGGGGTTAAAAAGATGGAAGACTCTAAAGAGATACCCGAAGACGCGTGCTTTAAAGGCCAGGAAGAGATCCAGAAATTGACCGAAAAATATACTAAAAGAATAGAAGAGATCCTGAAGGAAAAAGAAAAAGAACTGACGACTATATAATGGTGTGGGCCGCTAGCTCATGTTGGTAGAGCACCGCCCTTTTAAGGCGGGTGTGCCGCGTTCGACTCGCGGGCGGCTCACCATTTTTATTTCAAGATGAAATCCTATGATATCATCGAATATACTGCTGACGTAGGGATAAGAGCGAGCAGTATTGCCTGCCCCGTAATAAACATCACAAAAAAGATCAAGATAAAAAAATACGCTGACCGAAAAATAGATAGGGAACTTTTTGGGAGAAATGGTATAATAGTTAAGGCAATAAAAGGCTAACTTCACAGTGCATTGTACTAATGTGAAGTTAAGGGAGAGAGTTGGTATGCTGGATATAAAATTTATACGTGAAAATCCGGATATAGTTAAGAAAGCTATCAAAGATAGGAATATAAAGCTTAGAATAGAAGATCTTCTGGGCCTTGATATGCAAAAGAGAAAAATCCTAATGGAAGTTGAAGGATTTAAGTCAGAAAAGAACAAAGCTTCTAAGGGTGGTAAGCCAGATCCTGAGGTTATAGCTAAAATGAAGGCTATTTCCCAAAAAATAAGCGATTTAGATGCCAAAGTGGTTGAATTAGACCAAAAAATAAGCAATTCTGTGCTTAATATCCCAAATATACCCCATATTTCTGTACCAATAGGGAGTCCTGAGGCTAATAAAGAGATCAGGAAGTGGGGGGAAGAGCCAAAATTTGACTTTAAACCAAAGAACCATATGGAGTTAGGGCAAGAGCTCGATATATTGGATTTTCCCAGGTCATCCAAGATATCAGGCGCTGGTTTTTGCCTGTTCAAGGGCCTTGGGGCGCTTCTTGAAAGAGCGCTTATTAACTTCATGCTGGACCTGCATACGAAAGAACATGGCTATAAGGAGATATTTCCCCCATTCCTGGTTAACAGGGCCAGCATGATAGGGACAGGCCAGCTTCCTAAATTAGAAGAGGACATGTATAAGTTAAAAGATGATGACCTGTTCCTGATACCTACTGCCGAGGTACCTGTTACTAATATTCACAGGGATGAAGTCTTGAGAGAAGAAGACCTGCCTGTGCGATATACTGCCTATACCGCGTGTTTCAGGCGTGAAGCAGGTTCTTATGGGAAGGATACAAAAGGCCTTATGAGAGTCCATCAATTTGACAAGGTAGAACTTGTTAAATTCGTAAAGCCGGAAACTTCTTTTGATGAACTTGAGGCATTGCTTAAGAACGCGGAAGAGGTCTTGCGGAGATTAAAACTTCCCTATCGCGTGCTCATGCTTGCTACCGGAGATATCAGTTTCTCGGAATCTAAATGTTACGATATAGAAGCATGGTCACCGGGGATGCAGAAGAATCTGGAAGTTTCCAGCTGCAGTAATTTTACTGATTTTCAGGCGCGCAGGGCAAACATAAAATACAGGCCCAAAGATAAAAAAGGGCTTGAATATGTCCATACGCTCAATGGTTCAGGCGTTGCCATGGCAAGGACAGTTATCGCGATAATGGAGAATTACCAGCAGAAAGACGGCAGCATAATTATCCCTGAGGTGCTAAGGCCCTATATGGGCGGTAGGGAGAAGATCATTAAGGAATGAACCTGATCATGAGGGTGTTGAGATTTTTTTGCAGTCTTTTACTTATTCCTGTGTGCGTGGCTATCACAGAGAATTTTTACAGGGAGATCATACATATAAAATCCCTGTCAGGCCCCGGGCTTATTTTTATCCTGGGCGCCCTGGCTTATTCTGTCCTGCACCTGATCTTATTTAAACTTGATTTTTTATACGTATTGGGCCACGAATTAATGCATGCATTGACAACATTGTTTTCAGGCGGCAGGGTATTAAATGTGAGTGTTTCCGCGACAGGCGGAAGCGTAAAGACAACGACGCCTAATTGTTTAGTCATACTCGCGCCTTATATAGTCCCGGCGTATACGGTCTTTATCGCGATAATTTATTTTATACTGTCGTTCTTTATAGATGTTACCAGATATTCCAGCCTGTTTATATTCCTGATAGGATTTACGCTGATGTTCCACCTTGCTTATACGGCGCAATCCATAAGGGAAAAACAGTCTGACCTGATAAAGGCGGGATATTTATTTTCTATTTCTTTTATTTATATAACGAACATATTGATAGTTTTTTCTATAGTCAGCCTTTTGTTCAGGGACGCTTCTTTCTTTGATTTTCTCTCGGGTTCGTACGAGAGGTCAAAGGAGTTTTACTATTATTTCTGGAAGCAGTTGTTCTTGTAGAGGAGAGATGCGTGAGCGGTTTAAACGGCACGCTTGGAAAGCGTGTGTACTCGAAAGGGTACCCAGGGTTCGAATCCCTGTCTCTCCGCCATTCTACTTCGCCTACATGGGTAAAATAACTTTGGGCTTCGTAGCAATAGGTATAAAGTTATAGTCATTAGCATAAATTAAATTAGCGTTACCGGAGAGGTGGCAGAGCGGTTGAATGCGGTGGTCTTGAAAACCATTATGGGCTTACGCTCATCGGGGGTTCGAATCCCTCCCTCTCCGCCAGTGTTAACGTAAGTTAGTATATTTATACTAGTTTACGCTTTTTTATTACCTACCTAGTAGTAAATTTGCATAATTATAACTTATTGAGAGTATTAGAGTAAGGTATTCTAAACCAGTAATATATGCAGAATCTATTAACACCTAAACAATTGAGTGATCTGTTGCAGATTAAGCTGCCTACAGTATATAAATGGGCTCATTATGGGTATGTTCCGTTTGTAAAGATTGGGAAATTGCTAAGGTTCAAAGAGTCAAAAGTTGAAGAATGGCTTAAGAAAAGAGAAAGAAGAGGAAGAAGTTCTTGTAAGATACATGTAAATATATAGATACAACTAATTGCAAAAATTGTATTTCATATTACAATTAACATAAAACACCATAATTAACCACAAATAACAAAAACAAACAAGAATCCACCAATTACAACGAATTACAACTAATTGCAAAAATTGTATTTCACTTGACAAAATAATCATTTCTGATTATTATAAGTAATGTGAGTAACAAAATAAAAAAGGTGACATTATGAAAATTCCAGAAAGAGCTCCAGAATGGAGACCAATTTTACAAGAGTCTTTCGATGTAATATTTAAATTACAAAATTACAATGAAATCAATGATTTTATAGTAAAAGTTGATCAACGAGATAAATACTTATATTGGGATAAGTTTAAGCATCTAAAATTGCCTAAAAATGTATCTGCTGAACATTTATGGGCATATTTAAAGTTTTCAAGGCAACCAAAAATTATGAAGGCCAGCCTTATAAGCGATAAAGATGAAAAATTTGGATATTGCATCCCAAGTAGTGTTCTCGAAAATCTTTCATTTATAGATAAGCATACAAGCGGTGAAATAATAGTTGGAGATTCTTCAATACATAAATCAGAACAAAAACGATACCTTGTTAATTCTCTTATGGAAGAAGCTATAGCTTCAAGTCAATTAGAGGGAGCGGCAACAACGAGGAAAGTCGCGAAAGAAATGCTAAGATCTGGCAGAAGACCTAAAAATAATGCAGAGCAAATGATTTTCAATAATTATAAAACTATAGCTGGGATGAAAGATTTAATAGATAAACCCTTAGATGATAATATATTGTTTAAATTACATAAAAGCATGACTATTGATACTATGGATTCCTCTGAATGCGGAAGATTTAGAACAATGGAAGATGATAAGATTTATGTTGTTGATAGCGAAGGTAATATCTTACACGATCCGCCTAAAGCAGATAAGATTTCTTCTTTAATGAAGACCCTTTATGATTATGCTAACGATGTTAACGATTCCCATTTTGTCCACCCGATTATTAAAGCAATTAACCTACATTTCTATCTTTCATATATACATCCTTTTATGGATGGAAATGGTAGGACTGCTCGAGCATTATTTTATTGGTACGCTATTAAACATGATTATTGGATGTTCGAATACCTTACTATATCTCGTGTATTTTTGGATGCTCCATCAAAGTATGCGAGAGCTTTTCTATATACTGAGATGGATTCTTTAGATTTAACATATTTTATTTCTTTTCATCTAAGGGTAATAAAAAATTCTATTGTAAAATTAGTAGAATATATAAAACGTAAACAAAAAAAAGCATCAGAAACGTCCTACTATTTAAAAAAGTATAAAGAATTAAATGAAAGACAAAGAAGCTTAATCAAGCATGCTGTTGAACATCCTGATGAACAATATGCAATAGCTATGCATCAAAACATTCATAACATAACATATGAGGCTGCAAGAAAAGATCTTAAATTTCTCGAAATGAAAAAATTATTAGTGAGAATCAAAAAAGAAAGAAGGTATTATTATATGCCTTCAGATAATTTATTGAAGAGAATTAAGGATAAAATGATGCCCAAATAGGTGAGTTAGGGAAACACGCTTACGAGAATCCCTCCCTCTCCGCCATTCTACTTCGCCTACACGGGTAAATAACTTTGGGCTTCGTAGCAATAGGCGTAAAGCAGAATGGGTTAATGTTCTAATTAGTCATAATCTTGGTATTCAGATTGTCACCGCATCTTGCCGCTATGGCATTCATATGATATACTTTTAATAAGAAATATTTGAACTATATAGCCTTAATAGAAGGACGAGGTTATTTTTTTAGGGGGATTATGAGGAAGTTTAATAAAGTTGTTAGCATAGCAATGATATTTACGCTAATAAGGGCGATGGTGTGCCAGGAGGCGTGTGCCTTACGTGTGCCAATGAATGGCCACAAAAAAGCGGAAAATTTACTCGTTTCCGAGAAGGAGATTGATGAGGAAGAAAAAGACAAACCCCGCATGAGTTTTGAACAACATATACGACAATTTGTAAATGAATTACACCCAATTTTACATAAAGCAGTTGAGATGCATACGGAGCAAGAGGCTATTAATGAAAAGGGGAAGGTAGAAAAAGTTAGTATTTATCCTTATGGATGCATAGTTGGATCTGCCGCTTCTAGATATTTACTACTAAAGATATATAATAATAGATTGAAGATAGAGGCGGTTAGGGTTACTCACCCAAAACAGAAAAGATTAATGCAGGGCCGGCATCTCGCGTTGATTATTATAGATAATATTACAGGTAAGAAATATTTTTTAAGTTTCTTTGAAGGAATTTGGGATGATAGTCATAACTTTCCACGAGCTCGAACTTTGACATTTAAATACCCCTTTAAGCATACTGCAGAAAGGGCTACATTAGAATATATTGACTGGTTTAAGAAGAAAAAATTTCCACCCGTATTTTTTGAGTTTAAAAAAAATAAAGATATTCTTAATTTAACAGAATTAACAGTTGATGGGTCTCTTGGGCCTGAGTTTAATATGTTAGAGATAAGACCTGCAATTGATTATATAGAAGAGAATATGCAAATAGGCAAATGGGGTTGGAATAGCTTTTCTGTGGAGTATCTTAGAAAAATTTACCAATTTAATTAGAATTATCGAAGTATCACCCTTAATTTCTTGACAATAAAAGACTTATCTTGTAACATATTTGTTGAAGCAGAGTTTAAGAAATGCGTTTACAAGATTCCCCTTAAGCCTTTCGAAATAGTACACAATCACCAGGTTGTTTTGTTAATAACGAAAAGTAGACATCGCTTTGTTATGTTGACATAAAAAATATAAATATGTAACATATTAAGTAGAGGGAAATATGAGCTTGTATTTTATATTTACTGTTGACGGCGATTGGAATGAGTATTTTTCTATTGAACTGCCAAAGGCAAAAAGAAGGCCAGATAAGAAAAATCTGCTTAGGTTGATTAAACATGAAATTAAAATTGCCCATTGTATCGGGGGTAAACTTTTGCATTTTGTGCACACATCTCCCGTTACTCGGCAGTATTTCCTTCAGCCGGATTTTATTGCTCTTTGGAAAGAGATTCAGGATATAGGCGGGAGCATAGGAGTCCATTGTCACGAAGAAGATCTTTTTAGTCACGGCGGGCTTGACGATCTGGCTCTGATGGAACAGTCGATTCGATCATTAACCGAGCCGTTGCGCAATGAAGGGCTAAGCCTTATTTCTTATCGCGGAGGATATCTCGCTTTTTGCAAAAGCATTATTCCTATTCTTGAAAGAAACGGAATCTTTCTTGACTTCTCCTGTTTTCCCGGACGATATTTGCGTCACAAGGGAAAACTTATAGCGGATTGGAGAGGAGCGCCTAAGAATTATTATCGCATGTGTTATCAAGATCACCGGAAAGAGGGCAAAAGCGATGTTATCGAAATACCCCTTGGAAAATTAAAGCAACGCGTTTTATATTTTGATGTTACCTCTCTATTTGATATTTGGATGTTAGCGCGACATCTGGCTAAAAAGGAAAGAACATTAAAGGGTGATATTATTGTATCTCTGTTAACTCATACCTATGAGCTATCTTCCCCATGGAAACGTTTTCGAACAAGAATAGCTCTTTTTCTTTGCAGCCTTTACGGCAAATTTATTAATGACAAACAAATCATAGAGATCGTACAAAAGGAAGGAACAAGAAAAGTATGAGAATAGGAATCGCGAAAGAAAGCAGGGGGACAGAGAAGAGAGTTATATTACAACCTCCGGAAATAAACAAAATAGCCGGTCGACACGAAGTTTTAATAGAAAAAGGAGAGGGTGAGGGGATTGGTATACCTGACAGTGCTTTTATCGCCGCAGGGTGTAAGATTGCTTCCCGAAACGAGGTCTATGCGAGTGATATAGTCGTGCGTATAAAAGAACCCAGTTTTGAAGAAATTAAACTAATGCATCCAGGAACTGTCCTTATGTCCATGATGCATATTCGATGCCGACCAAAACTGGAAGAGGCCTTACGTGAACAGAAAGTGATAGCGATACCGCTTGAGAATCTAAAAGATCAGTTTAATAGAAGGAAGGTTGAAGCGGTCGAGGAATCCGGCCGGATCGGTATGGAATATGGTTTTAAGCTGTGGGGAAAAGACCCTGCAAGCGCCACGGTCAAGATCATGGGATATGGTAATATGGCAGTGGGCGCCATACGGTGCGCGGCCCGCAAATTTGCCAAAGTCGAAATCTTGAATAAAAAAGACTTTCTTGAAATGGAAAAGCATATTCCCGGGACTGACATTCTCGTTGATGCCATTAATCGTCCTTATCGACGGGATGTTGAAAAAGAGCCATTTTTTGTTACACGCCAAATGCTAACACTTTTTAAAAAGGGGTCTGTTATCATAGATTTAGTATCAAACCCGAAAAACCACGCTCCTGTTGAAACAATGCGGCCAACTACTTTAGATGATCTGCACTACGTGGTTGACGGTATATATCATTCCTCCTGCTGGGGCTGGCCTGGTTTGGATCCGAAACCAATTGCGAAACGGTATAGCCTTCAACTTATGCCGATATTGCTTGATTTGGCAGACAATGGGATTGACCGTTGTGACGAATTTACCAGGGCCGCTATTTTACGCTTTGATAAATAGGGCATCTTAGGTTCAAACTGGAACCCTTAATTCTTTGACATAAAAGCTGCCATGTTATAACATATCAATAGATAAAGAGTTGAGAAATAGTGCTTGCAGGATTTCATGCCCATTAGTAGGTAGTTTTTCATAAAGGAGTATGTTTATGAAGAAGCTAATAGTAATTACCGGGATTGTAATAGCCTCAGTTTTTATTTTAGCGGCAGTAAGAGATTCTTTTATAAAAGTAGCCGTTAAAGTCGGGGGCTCGCATGTCCTGGGCGCGCCTGTTAAGATCGACGGGTTGTCGTTAGGTATAGTTAACCAGTCAATAAATATCAAAGGGTTCAAGATATATAATCCAAAAGGCTTCCCTAAGGGCATCCTAGTCGATATCCCCATAATTAAGGTCAAATATGACCTGCCTGCCTTATTGAAGAAAAAATTGCATCTTAGGGAAATAGTCATTGATTTAAAAGAAGTAGCCATCGTTAAGAATAAAGACGGCAAATTAAATGTGGATTCCCTGAAAGTGGCGCAAAAAGAAGATAAATCCCCGGATAAAAAACCTAAAGAAAAAGCCTCGGCGCAAATGCCTATGCAGATAGATTTGTTAAACCTGAGCATCGGCAAGGCAGTTTTTACGGATTACAGTAAAGGTGAAAACCCGTCTGTAGAAGTATTTGACCTGGGAGTCAAAGAAAGAATATACAAAAATATTACAAGTGCCCAGCAGTTGGCTACTCTGGTTTTAGTGGAGGCAATGAAGGGCACTACTATAAAAAGCGCGTCTATCTATGGCGCAACGGCTTTAGCCGGCGTCGCGTTCTTTCCGGTAGGCATAGCGGCTGTATTAACAAGCAAAGACAGCGCTGAAGCTGATTTTAATGCTGATTATGATAAAATATATGATGTTACCATAGAGGCTGTTCGAGGCATAGGGAAGATAAGCAATGAAGATAGGAGCCGGGGCACGATCAAAGGAAACGTGAGCGGTTCCAATGTTACGGTTAAGATTTCAAAAAAGAACACAAAAACCAGCCATGTTACTGTCTCCGCAAGAAAGCTGATGTTGCCAAAACCTAAGATCGCGAGTGAGGTTCTTGACAGTATTTCAGAAAGATTAAAATGATGATAGTTGTTTCAATAGGGTTATGGGTGATTACCGCAACTCTTACTATTTTGCTATTTTTCGTGGAAGCGTTCTTGGTTTTGTTTCTTTTTCCGTTCGACAGGCAGAGAA
>JAHIUV010000102.1 GCA_018817035.1 Candidatus Omnitrophota bacterium
AAGACAGGAATTCCGTTTCTTGACCACATGCTGACGCTTTTTTCCAAGCACGGGCTTTTTGACCTGGAAATAAAAGCCAGGGGCGATCTGGACGTGGATATGCACCACACCAATGAAGATGTGGGTATTTGCATGGGCCAGGCATTTGAGAAAGCCCTGGCTGATAAAAAAGGCATAAGGCGTTTCGGCGAAAAGACAGTGCCTATGGATGATGCTTTAGTCAGGGTCGTCATAGACATAAGCGGCAGGCCGTTTATTAATTCCCAATGGTCTGATAAGCCTTACGAGACAAGAGATGTTGAAGGGTATAACCTGGAATATGCCCGCCAATTTTTTCAGGCAATGGTAAATAAATTCCCGATGACGATGAATGTATCTATTTTATCAGCGGGACCTGATATGCACCATCTTATAGAGGCGATCTTTAAATCCGCTGCCAAGGCGCTGGACGAGGCGACCCAGATAGATCCGCGCGTAAAAGGAATACCTTCCACTAAAGGACGCTTGTGATCACTATTGTCGATTATGGAATGGGGAATCTTAGGAGCGTGCAGAAGGCCTTTGAGCTTTATTGTCCAAAGGTCAAGGTGAGTTCGTCTGCCAGCGATATGCTTTCCGCGGACAAAGTGATACTGCCGGGAGTAGGGGCTTTTGGGAAGGCTATGGAGGAGTTGAATAACAGGGGTCTGGTCGAGCCTATCAAGGCATGCGTGAAACAGGGAAAACCTTTTTTAGGGATATGTATGGGTATACAACTTTTGTTTCCTGACAGCGAGGAAGCCAAGGGCGTAAAAGGCTTGGGTATTTTTAAAGGAAGCGTAAAGCGATTTAGCGATAATGTAGGCCTGAAAATACCCCATATGGGATGGAATAGAATAAAACGCGCTTCAGGAAGAGAACCGGTAAGCGTATTGAAGGATGTTCCTGACGGCAGTTATATGTATTTTGTACATTCTTATTATGTGGAACCCGAGGACAAAAGTATCGTCGCGTGCGAAACCGAATATGGACGCACTTTTGCCTCAGGCATAAGTAAGGACAATGTATATGCTTTTCAGTTTCATCCTGAAAAGAGCCAGTCGGCGGGGCTTAAAATAGTTAAAAATTTCGCGGAATTATGATAATCATCCCGGCAATAGACATAATAAAAGGCAAAGTCGTCAGGCTGCATCAGGGGGATTTTAACAAGGAAAAAGTCTATTCAGATGATCCTTTGAATGTAGCTCTTGGCTGGCAGGAAAAAGGCGCTAAGCTTTTGCATCTGGTAGACCTTGACGGCGCGAAGCATGGGGTAATAAAAAATAAAGATGTAATGGCGCGGATACTTAAAGGCGTTCGGGTGCCATGCGAGGTAGGAGGAGGCTTACGCGAAGAGGCTGATATTGAATATTATCTGGACCAGGGCGCCAGCCGTGTCGTTATCGGCACAAAGGCTTTCGAGGATATCGGCTATTTAAGGAAGATGACAAAAAAGTTCAAGGATAAGATAGTCGTTAGTATAGATTCTTCAGGCGGCAAGGTTGTAAAAAGAGGCTGGCAGGAAAAGACCGGCTTATTGGCTGTTGATGTCGCGGGCAAGATGCAGGAGGCGGGGGTCAGGACTATTGTGGTAACGGATATCGCTACGGACGGGACATTGGAAGGCCCTAACGTAGAAAGCCTGAGGGGAATATTGGATTCAGTGGATATTTCCGTAATTGCCTCGGGCGGAATTTCCTGCCTGGACGACATAAAACGCTTAAAGGAAATGAATAAAAAGAACTTGGAAGGCGTGATAATAGGCCGCGCGCTTTACGAAGGAAAGATAGACTTAACCAAAGCGATCTTAACTTCACAAAACTGCAATGCACTGTGAAGTTAAGCGTGGGGTAGGTAATATGCTGACGAAACGAATAATCCCATGTCTCGACGTAAAAGACGGCAGGGTCGTAAAAGGCGTTAAGTTCCTGGACCTTAAAGACGCCGGGGATCCCGTAGAGGTCGCGCAGGCTTACGACAGGGAAGAGGCTGACGAGATAGTTTTTCTTGATATCACGGCCAGCTATGAAAAAAGGCAGACTATGCTCGATGTCGTGAAAAGGACAGCTGAGACTGTTTTTATGCCTCTTACCGTAGGCGGAGGCATCAGTAGCCTGGGAGATATAAGAGACCTGTTGAACGCGGGCAGCGATAAAGTTTCTATAAACACCGCGGCAGTGAAAGAGCCTGAGCTGGTCAGCAGGGCATCGGAGAGGTTTGGCAGTCAATGCATAGTCGTGGCTATAGACGCCAAGCGCCGCGCCGGCAGCAAAAATCCGGAATGGGAAGTTTATATAAACGGAGGCAGGACCCCGACAGGGATCGACGCTGTTGAATGGGGGGAAAAGGTCGAGGCCCTTGGCGCCGGCGAAATATTGCTTACCAGCATGGATATGGATGGTACTAAGGACGGATATGATATAGAGCTTACAAGGATATTTTCCGAAAGCTTGAATATACCTATTATAGCTTCAGGCGGCGCGGGTAATCTGGAACATCTGCGCGAAGTGTTGACTGACGGTAAGGCGGACGCGGCGCTCGCGGCTTCGATATTTCATTTTAAGGAGCATTCGGTCAGGGAAGCCAAAGAGTATTTAAAAAAGAAAGGCGTCAAGGTGAGGATATGAAAAAGACAACAGTGGATGTGAGAGGATTTAAATTTGACAAGAACGGATTATTGCCGGCAATAGTACAGGATTATAAGACCGGCGAGGTCCTTATGGTGGCATATATGAATAAAGAATCGCTAAAGAGGACGCTGAAGTCAGGGAAAACCTGTTTCTGGTCACGCTCCAGGAAAAAATACTGGGTAAAAGGAGAGACCTCGGGAAACTTTCAATTCGTAAAGGCTGTGTATTATGACTGCGACAAGGACGCTGTGCTGGTAAAAATAAGGCAAAAGGGAGTAGCGTGCCATACGGGAAACCTCAGTTGTTTTTACAGGAGAATGATATAGATTTAGATGTGTCATTGCGAGGGCAGTTCTCGACTCCCCGCCTGAGGCGGGTCGCTCGAACAATATTTAA
>JAHIUV010000103.1 GCA_018817035.1 Candidatus Omnitrophota bacterium
AAACTGTTTTACAATGACCTATATGCTGAGTTTACAATAAACGAGTTAGCTAAAAAGACGAATATATCTTACAGCTATGTGCATAGGCAGGTCGAAGAGCTAGAGAGCAAAGGCATATTGGTTGTCACCCAGCGTACAAAGCGTAAATATTGCAAGCCTAACTACAATAACCCCGAAGTAAAAACAAGCTTTGTAAAGATATCAAATCAGATAGCTGAAGATTTTCTGAAGAAAAGAGACAAGATTTTTTTTGTTGTTGAAAAGCTTCTTTCGGTGCTTCCCAAAAAGACTGATTTTAACCTATTATCCGTCATTCTGTTTGGCTCGTTGGCTAAAGGCACGGACTCCAAAAAAAGCGATATTGACCTTTTTATTCTTGTTCCTTCAAAAAAGAAATATGATGAAACCATAGATACTGAATGCGCTGCTTTGTCGCGAAGTTTTGGCGTTGAAATAAATCCTATGGTTTCCGAGCCGACAAATCTATTAACGATGCTGAAGAACAAAGAGCATAATGTGGCTGACGAAATCTTAAAAAATAAAATAATTTTGTTTGGCGCAGAGAAATTTTGGGAATTGATACTGGAGGTGGTAAAGTGAGCAACCTGAAGAATGCAAAGCTAAAGATAAAAGTAAAAGGGTATTTTGATAACGGTGATTTAAAGGTAGATTCCACAATTACAGCGCTGGTAAAATATCACATTGATAAAGCAAGGCATAATATTGAAACAGGTTCCTTGCTTATGGAAGCTTCAAAAGAGGAAGAGATCAAGAAAAGACTAAAAGTAAGCATCGATTATACAGGGTATGATTGGACTATAAGCTGTGGATATTACGCGATGTTTCATGCGGCAACAGCTGCATTGGCTGCGATAGGGATAAAGGCCCAAAGCCATGAAAGCCTTATTGAGGGTTTAGAATGTCACTTTGTCTTAAAAGAAAAAGCCATAGAATTGAAAGATATCGAGAAGATTAAATACGCAGGTAAGTAGAAAAGGCTTGACATCTTGTCACAAAAAGTATATATTATTTGTGACAAAAAAGGAGAGTTTAATTTATGCAAAGCATTTATAATAAAGTAGTTAGCAGAATATATGGGAAGAAGAGGGGTTGGGTTTTTACTACAAACCATTTTCTTGATCTTGGAAGTCGTACTGCTGTGGCTCAATCTTTGTCTCGTTTGGTAAAGAGCAAAACTATTCGTCGTTTAGCTCATGGAATATATGACTATCCGAAGAAGCATCCAACATTAGGCGATTTGCCGGCAGATTATGAGCGTATTGCGCAGGCATTAGCCGGTAGAGATAATCTAAAAATTCAGCCTACTGGTGCATATGCCGCAAATTTACTTGGTTTATCTGAGCAAGTTCCGGCAAGGATTGTTTTTTTGACGGATGGATCTAATAGAACGGTGCAAATAAACAAACGGAAGATTGTTTTAAAAAAAACGACGCCAAAGAATATGGCGACAGCCGGACGTATTAGCGGTTTGGTTATTCAGGCTTTACGACATATCGGGCAAAGATATGTAGATTATGAAATTATTGGAAGGTTAAAAACAAAATTAACGAATGAGGATAAGCTCTGCTTAATGAAAGATATTCGTTATGCGCCTGTATGGATAGGCGGCATATTTAGACAATTACAGAAATAAGAGGTCTATGAATAAATTTTTATTGTTGAGTGAAGATGATAAGCAAGCTTATTTTGGGGTAGCAGCGGACAACTTAAATGTAATGCCGCAACTTATTGAAAAGGATTTCTGGGTATGCTGGATACTTAAAATCCTTTTTTCGTTACCTGTGTCGGGCAGACATTTGACGTTTAAAGGCGGAACGTCGCTGTCAAAATGTTATAACATAATTAATCGTTTTTCAGAAGATGTTGACGTCTCAATTGAACGGTCTTTTTTTGTGAGTGCAGAATCAATTGAACCAGAAAAAGAACAAAGTGGTAAAGAAAATCGGAGAAGGCTAGATCGTTTACGGAAAATATGCCAAAAAAAGATTAGCGAGGTAATCATTCCAGAGTTGAAAGAAAAAATTAATAGATCATTGTCCTATTTGGGAAAATGGAGTATTGAATTGGATCCGAACGATGCAGACAGGCAAACTGTTTTATTTGTATATCCATATGTTGTGAAAAGTCGTATAGAAAGTTATGTGCAGCCTTTTGTTAAAATCGAATTGGGCGCTCGTTCTGACCATTGGCCAATAGAGACTATGAGCGTTATTCCCTACGTGGCGGATGTTTCGGGAATTAGTACTATTGAAAATATATCTATACGCGTGCTTGGTGCGGAGAGAACCTTTTGGGAAAAAGCAACAATATTGCATGCAATAAGAAATGGTTCAAAATTACGAGCAAGAATGTCCCGGCATTATTATGATGTGTTTGCGATGGTGGATTCGCCAATTTTTAATAAGGCGATTGAGAATATAGATCTCTTATTAAAAGTTGCTGAGCATAAAGCTCTATTTTTTAAAGATGTCAAAGCGCGTTATGACCTAGCAAAGCCCGGTAGTTTGCTATTAATGCCGAAAAATGAACACATCGCTCAGTTAAATGCGGATTATGAACAGATGCAACAGATGTTTTTTGAGGATTCCCCGTCATTTGAAAATATTTTGGAGAAGCTAAAGATAGCGGAAAATAAGATCAACGGGAACGAATAATGAATTATTGATGGATCCCGGTTAGTAAAATTGACATTTCAAAAAGTCGTTGTTGACGGTCTTCAAGGCATGTAATTTACTTGAAAAAATAAACAATTATGGTAAATTATTACCATAACCATGGTGAAAAGATAATATCTTTACGTTCGAAAGTAACAATAAAATTGCTGGATTACTATTTTTTTAATCCCGAAGCCGAAGTCTATATTAATGAGCTGGCAAGGATATTAGATCTTGATCCAAAGAATACGGAGATTAAGCTTAAAGAGTTAGAAAAAGAAGGGCTTTTTAAGAGTGAGTTTCGCGGCAAGCAAAGATATTTTTTTCTTGCAAAAGATAATTCTGTTTTAAAGCATTATCGCCAGATTTTTTTAAATACGTATGGCATAGAAAAAAGGCTTAAAGATAAGAAGTTTATTGAGAAATTAAAAATAAGTGAATCAGCGATTTTTCATTATATCCCAAGAATATAGCTATTGTATCGTAGCAATATTTTATCAGAGCCGATGGGTGGCCATGACTGGAACTGTAGGTTTGAAAATTAGCATATTATGAGAGAGAAGATTAAGCGTAGAGATAAATATTTTGTTTATATCCTCCAGTGCAAGGATGGAACATATTATACTGGATATACGAATGATTTAGATGCAAGAATTAAGCTGCACAACAGTGGTCATGGAGCAAAGTATTTGAGAGGTAAGCTACCCGTGCGTTTGGTGTATGCGAAAGAGTATAACTATTTCAAAAGAGCAGTGAATAAAGAGCGGGCGATTAAGAAATTGACACATAAACAGAAACAAGAGCTTGTTAGGATATATGAAAGATGCAGAGAGGCGAATTGATATTGGCCCTCCTCCGCCAGATTTGTTGGCCTTTGGCCGCCAAATCTAAGCTCGAAGATAGCATATGAAAAAGAAAGATACAGTTGTTGATAGCGGCCCTCCCCAGATTCCGATTTCTTCGAAATCGAAATCTAAGCGGGGAGGGCATCTGACATCCAAATGTCATAGGGTTTATATCAGGACATTTGGATGTCAGATGAATGAGCATGATTCCGGCAGGGTCAGGGATATGCTTTTGGACAGTGGGTATGCCATGACAGATGATCCTGCCGGCGCGGATGTATTGCTTTTTAATACATGCAGTGTAAGGAAAAATGCTGAGGATAGGGTCTTTGGCGTTGTTTCTTCGCTTAAAGCTGTGAAAAAGAAACGGCCCCGGGTTGTATTTGGTATCCTTGGGTGCATGGCTGAAGCTCGAAAACAGGATATTTTTGCCGGGATGGGGCATGTTGATTTTATATGCGGGCCCGCTGACCTGGATAAAGTGCCCAAGATCCTTAAAAAGGTCTTTAGCGGAGATTCCCGCTTGATGTATGTCGGAGGACATAAATCGGGAAGACTTCCCGGTTTTTCAAAAAAGAGAAGGCAGGGGAAAACAGCGTACGTAAAGATCGCGGAAGGGTGTAATAACTTTTGTTCATATTGTATTGTTCCTTACGTAAGGGGCAGGGAAAGAAGCAGGCCTTCAAGGGATATCTTAAGGGAAATAAGGGACCTGGTAAATAACGGGACGCGGGATATAATTCTTCTGGGGCAGAATGTTAATTCTTACGGTAAGGGGCTGAAGGAAAAGATAGACTTTCCCGGGCTTTTGAAGAAGATAGATAAAGTAGTAAGAAGAGATTGCCCGCCTAGCGGCGAGGCCGCTGGCTTCGCTTCGCTCGCAATGACAAAGGTTAAAGTAAGTTTTGTTACCAGTCATCCCAAGGACGCGGGAACAGGGCTGTTTAAGGCAGTGGCGGGCCTCAAGTCTCTTTCAAAGCAGCTGCACCTGCCTTTGCAGTCAGGATCGAATAAAATACTCAAGCGCATGAATAGAGGCTATACTGTTGGAAAGTACAAGAAGCTCGTAAAGGATTTTAGGAATATAGTAAAGGACGGTAGGATATTGTCGGACTTTATAGTAGGATTTCCCGGAGAGACAAAAAAGGATTTTAATGAGACGTTAAAGGCTGTAAAGGAGGTAAGGTTTAACAGCGCTTACATATTTAAGTATTCGCCGAGACCTTTTACTAAAGCAGCTGAACTGAAGGACAATATCCCTGAAAAAGAAAAAGAGAGAAGGCATAAGATACTTTTAGATGCGCAGAGAAAAATATCGCGCAAAAATATATGAAAGTAGTTTTTTTAGTCGGTCCAACAGCCTCGGGTAAGACCAGGATTTCACTTGAATTGGCTAACAAGCTTCACGCTGAGATCATATCGTGCGATTCCATGTGTGTATATAAAGGCATGGACATTATCACTTCCAAGCCCGCTAAGAGCGATATGAAAAAAGCCAGGCATCATCTCATAGACATAATCCCTCCCACAAAAGAATTCAGCGTTGCTGAATACAGAAAATCAGCTATTGACGCTATGGAGGATATTTTAGGCCGTGATAAAACCGCTTTGTTCGTTGGGGGAAGCGGACTTTATGTAAAGGCGGTCGTGGACGGATTATTTCCCTCAGCTGATAAAGACCCTGTTTTTAGAAAAGCTCAGGAGAATCTCGCCGTAAAATATGGAAATATTTATTTACATGAAAAATTGAAAAAGATAGATCCCGCGAGCGCCGAAAAGATACATCCTAATAATTTGAGGCGCGTGATAAGGGCATTAGAGATATACCATACGGAAAAAAAGCGGCCGTCAGAACTAAAGAAAGAGACGGAAGGGCTGCCGCATGAGTTCAGGATAATAGGGCTGGACATCGAGAGGGAAAGGCTTTACGCTAATATAGACGACAGGGTCGAGGATATGTTCAGGCAGGGGCTCGTGAGGGAAGTAAAAAGGCTCTCCGGTAAAAAATTAAGCGTTACCGCTAAAGGCGCGCTCGGATACGGAGAAGTCCTGGGATATTTAAAAGGGCAATACTCGCTGGAAGAGGCAAAAGAACTTTTGAAGAAGAATACCAGGCATTTTGCCAAGCGCCAGATGACCTGGTTTCGCAGGGATTCGCGTATACGCTGGATTTCAATCTGTCATTGCGAGCGAAGTGAAGCCAGCGGCCTCGCCGCTAGGCGGGCAATCTCAGAGATTGCTTTGTCGCTACGCTCCTCGCAATGACAAGGAGACTTCATGGAAAAAGCTGTTTTAATTACTGTTGATATAAAGGGAAAACGCGGTTGGCTGGCGGAGGATCGCGCTGCTGAACTAAGGGAATTGGTGCGCTCAAGCGGGGTTTCTGTCGAGCACGAGATCATATGCCACAGGGAAAAGGTCACTCCCGATTTATTTATCGGCAAAGGTAAATTCTGTGAGCTGGTGTCAATCTCAACGGAGAAAAAAGTAAACGCGGTTATTTTTAATAATGACCTTACGCCTACACAACTAAGGAACCTGGAAAAAGCCCTGGAGGGCATCAAAGTCCTGGATAGGACACAGCTTATACTTGATATTTTTTCACAACACGCCAGGAGCTCGGAGGGCAAGATACAGGTGGAGCTCGCGCAGATGGAGTATTTGTTGCCGCGGCTTACGGGAAAAGGAATCGAGCTTTCGAGATTAGGGGGAGGCATAGGGACGCGCGGCCCCGGAGAAAAGATATTAGAGTATGACAGGCGCAAGATCAGGCATCGCATATCAAGATTAAAGGTGGAATTAAAAGACCTGGAAAGAAGGCGCCTGGCTTTACGCAAAAGGCGCAAGGATTCGATGTTATCGACAGTCGCGATAGTAGGTTATACTAACGCCGGAAAAACTACTCTGCTGAACAGGCTCACTGACTCAAAAATGCTGGCAGCTGATAAACTTTTTAGCACCCTGGACCCTGTAGCCAGGAGCTTTGTATTGCCGAATGGTTTAAAGATATTATTCCACGATACAGTAGGGTTTTTATATGACTTGCCGCATCATCTGGTCGAGTCGTTCAAGGCGACTCTTGAGGAAATAAGCAGCGCTGACATCCTGATACACGTACTGGATGCTTCTAACCCAAGAGCCCCTGAACTCAATGAGGCCGTGCATACGGTATTGAAAGAATTAGGCGCGGAAAAAAAGATAATGATCAATGTGCTCAACAAAATAGATCTGGTGGATAACGAGGTTTACCTGAACAAGACAAAGAAGGGATTTGATAGCGCGATAGCGGCCTCAGCGTTAAGAGGCGAAGGCATAGATCTCATAGTGGATAAAGTCTCAGAGATATTGTCAGGGCTTGTCATGGAAATAAAGATAGAGATACCTAATAGCAGGATGGACAAGGTAAATCTTATTTATGAAAAGGGCAAAGTAAAGTACAGAGAAGACCGAAGTGATTCTGTATATATAGAAGCAATAGTTCCCGTACGGTTAAAAAGTCTATTGTAGTTCAGAAGTCACTATAATTATACCCTTAAAGGTATAATTCTATTATTTTTACACCTTTTAGGGTATAATTCTTTAAAAAAATGTTGAAATTATACCCTATATGTGATATATTTAAATTGTTATGAAGCAATCTAATTCAAATTTATACATAGTAAATATTTCTTCTCAAATAAAAAAGTTAAGAAAGAATAATGACTTAACCCAAATTGAGTTTGCTAAACGAGCAGGAGTTGGTTTGCGTTTTCTAAGAGAACTTGAAAATGGTAAAATGACTGTAAGAATGGATAAGCTTATGCAAATTTTGGATTTTCTGGGATATCATCTAGAATTAAAAAGGAATGAATATCAGCCTACTGCGAATAATGAAAAAACAGATATTAACTAGGAAAGATTTTCTATGGATATATTAAGAAAGGCGCAGGTATTTTATAAAAATGACTTAGCAGGGTATATTTCAGAGACGCAGAACGGCTATATTTTTCAATATGACCATGAATTTTTTAAAAAAAATATTCCGATTTCGATATCTTTAACTCCAAGGGAAGAACCTTATTATTCAAAAGAATTGTTTCCTTTCTTCAAAGGGCTTCTTCCTGAAGGGTGGTATTTGAATATTGTAAGTGTGACGCAAAAAGTAGACGATAAAGACTCCTTTGGTTTATTATTGGCAAGTACCAGCGGTGATACAATAGGCGCAGTTACTGTAATAAAAGTGGAATAATAAAAATGAATGAAAAATTCCTTAAAGAAATGTTTAATTTTTCTAAATGTCCGGTTATAGATTTTAACTTGCAAGATGTGTCCCAAAAGGCGCAAAAACTGACAGGCAAATTTTCCATTTCCGGTGTTCAACCTAAGTTATCTGTTAAGCTGGATAAAAAACAAAGTATATTGATTCCTGTGGCTGAAGGCGGAGAATATATTTTAAAACCACAAACCCCCGCTTTTCCAAATATCCCGGAAAATGAGCAATGTTGTATGGATATTGCCGAAAATTTAAATATAGATGTCCCGCTTCATTGCTTGGTTCCTTTAAAAGATAATAGCCTTGCTTATGTGGTCAAAAGGTTTGACAGAAAAAAAAGCATAAAAATTCATCAGGAAGATTTTGCGCAAATTCTTGGACAAACGGATAAATATAAAGGATCGGCGGAACAAATAGGCCGAAAATTAAAAGAAATATCTTCAGCGCCGGGTTACGATACGCAATTATTTTTCGAAAGGGTCATTCTTAACTTTATTCTCGGCAATGGCGATGCCCACTTAAAAAATTACTCCATTTCTTATAGAGATAAAGATAACATTCGCTTAGCACCTGCTTATGATATCGTATGTTCGAAGCTGGTTCTTTCCGACGAAGGAGATTCGGCCATAACTATTAATGGCAAAAAAAATAGCTTAAAAATAGAAGATTTTAATAAGTTAGCCGTATACTTAAACATCCCTCTGAAAGTTCGATACGAAAAATTTGAAAATAAGTTTAATACTATGAGGAAAATCATAGATAGCTCTAGTATTGCAAAGGAAAAGCAACAACGATTCCTTGAAATAATAGAAGAGAGGTTGATCCGCTTAAAGTTGCCGAAATAAGAGAAAATATGGTTTAAAAATGTATAATGATGTGCTATATCTTACCGTTACCCTCGCTCATTTAGCCTCGGATGCCTGCAGGTGCCCAAACTCGTCCTCCTAAGGCGGACAACTGGATTGCAATTTGCGATTTGAAAGATACTGTAAAATAGTTTGCTGACTTTTGAATATTTCAAACAATATTCTTCGAGCGTAGCCCCAAGCTTTATGTTCTCGACAAGCTCGAACAATATTCTTTGTACAAAGTCCTTAGCTTTCCAAAGGACAATATTCTTCGA
>JAHIUV010000104.1 GCA_018817035.1 Candidatus Omnitrophota bacterium
TGCGAGTCAAGCCATTCAAAGGCATTGCCTGTTGTAAAATAAAAAAATGCCAAAAGCCCCATAAATCCAAATGCAGGAAATAATAGATACAAGATATCCGGCTTTATCTTAAGCTTATTGTCCTCGAAGTATATGACTGCAAATATTATAGCTATAGATAGCCCTGTCAATCTCGTAAGGGGAAGGAACAACGCGCATAGCGCCGCAGGAAAATATCGCTTCTCGAATGCATAATAGAAAAACATGGCTATTAGCATAAAAAACAAGGCCTCGGAATAGATGATCGATAGATAAAATGAAGTCGGAAAAGCCAAAAGCGCCAATAGGCTCGCCAAGGCAACATTAAGATTGAAATGACGAGCAACAAAATAATAAAAATACATCATGCCGATAAGCGAAAATATATTAGAAAGCAAGATACCGCACAGGACAACATCACCTCTAAAAATAGGCAGGAACATCTTTATTAAAACAGGGAACAGCGGAAACAGCACATTGAATTTATTCTGGCCTTCGGTATAGCCATTCTTGGCAATATACAAAAAATTATAACTATCCCATGTCTTAAAAGGCGAGCGGCTATTTAATGCCTCGTCATCTGAGAAGGCTGTATTTTCCTGATAAGATGCTTCATAAAATGGCATTGACTCATAAGCAAGCGGTATAAAAATAGCGAGCAAAAATAACTTATATGCAACAAGAAAAATTATCAGATTCCTTTTATTTATCATGGTCTACCCCGTTAAAAAACAAACCACAGAGAACACAGAGATTTTTTATAATAAAATCCTCTGCGTTCTCATAAAATTAGTCTTTTTATCCCTCCTTTTAGCCTTAAAACATTACAACTTAGACCTGGTCAACTTCGTAAGTTACCCAGAGGGTAACTTACGAAGTTGACCAGGTGATTCTGAATTTCCATACAATAAATTAACTGCGGAGATCACAGAGATCTTTTTAAATTATATTATTTCTCTGTGCCCTCTGTGGTTTCTTTTATAAAATCCAGGAATGCCTTTGTATTTGAATAATCTCTGCGCAGATCCTGCACCATGTCGAATGTCTTTTTAGCTGAATTGATCTGTCCGCTGTAATAATAAGCGGCCCCTAACTGATATTTGATTTCAACATCTATAGGGTATAAGTGAGTCCCTTCTTCTAAAAGCGGAATAGCATCGCTGTGCCTTTTCATACTATTGTAAAGCGCGCCTAAGTTCGCATATGAGAGCGCATAACTATTTAAGGCAATGCCCGCCTTATAGCAAGATATGGCCTCCTGCACCCTGCCTTCCCTTGTATATATAACGCCCAGGTTATTATATGCCACGTCGTAACCGCTCCCAGGGCTTGTCTCATTAGACGCGATAAATTCCTTTTTTGCCTCTTCCATCATATCTCTTCTAAAATATTCAACCCCTAAGTTGCAATGCAGCAAAAAACTATTCGGCTCCCTCTCAACATCCCTCTGGTAAAGCACAAAAGGATCCCTCCATTCCCTGTTGCGCTCTACTATTCTAAAAACATAGAATAACAAAAGAAACACGAGCGCGGCCCCTAACGCGTACCTGAGCCGTCTTGAGGCAATGCGCTCTCTAATATTAAAGATCGCCATGCTCATCAATCCTGCAAAGGCCATGGCAGAAAAATAAACCCAGTGCTCTGAAAGAGTGGCATGAAGCGGAATTATCAGATTGTAATATGGCAGCAGGCCTATAAAAAACCAGCACGAAAAGAATAAGGCCTGCTTTCTTGGCTTCAAAAATCTATAGACCGATAAAAAAAGTAGTATTAAAAAAGGAAGGCCTAACCATACAAATGGATCTTTAAAGTTATGGACTACAAAATGATATTCGCTTTTTAAAACCACGGGTATCACAATTAACTGCACATAAGTCAGTATTATTCTTGGAAAAGTATAAAGCCTCTCTAGAAAACTGGCCTCATTTATTAAAGATAATGTACTGTGAAACGGGCTGCCTAAAAGGAAAAACCTGACGCTGCAATAAATAATCACTATTCCTGTCAATGCGAGCAATACAGGGATCGCCTTTTTTCTTTTTTCTTTTTCCAAAAAAACAAGGGTATGCGCCAGCATTATAAATGGTAATATCAAAGCGCTTTCTTTGGTAAAAACAGCTAATATGAAAAGGAAAATACTTAATAAAAAATATAATCTTGACTTTTCTATCCCCCTTAAAAACGCTATCATGCATAATAAAAACAATAAGCCAAAAATAATCTCTATCCTCCCCCCTATAAGAGCAACTGCCTGGCAATTGACAGGGTATAATACGAATAACAGGCCGGTCAACCATGCTGCTTTTCGTTGAAGGCCCAGATTAAGCATAAGGATATAAAGCAGTAACGCATTTATTATATGAAAGATTATATTAAAAAGATGGTAACTAACCGTATTGAGCTTAGAAAAGCGGTAATTAAGCATAAAAGAAAGCATATAGACAGGCCTATAAAAACCA
>JAHIUV010000105.1 GCA_018817035.1 Candidatus Omnitrophota bacterium
ATTGACCTTTATTTTTATCGCGGTATTATGCGCGCTTAAGATCAGGGACCGCAACAGGGAGTGGTCTGACCCGTTTGTCCTGTACCAAAAAGACGCGGAAAGGGAGCCGGATAGTTTTTTACTGCATTGTAATTTAGGTGTTGAGTATTTCAGGAGAGGCATGCTGGAAGACGCGAAAAGGGAATTTGAAAGATCTAACAATGTCTGTCCTGGTAGGGGCTATGATGTCGCTTATAATAATTTAGGCGTGATATCCTCCAGGGAAGGCGATATCAGCCGGGCTATCTCGTATTATAAATCAAGCATACTGCTGAATGATTACGCGCTGGCGTATGAAAACCTGGGCTCGCTTTACAATGAACTGGGCATGCACGAAGAAGCGTTGTCGGTTTTAAAGAGGGGCGCGGCTTTATATCCCATGGATATTAAGATACGCAATATCCTGCATGATATCGTAAAATAGTTTGCTGACTTTTATTTGACAAAGATTTTATTACGGTTCTCGACTCACTACGTTCGCTCGAACAATATTTTAAGACAAAGTCCTGGGCTTGTCCGCCGGAGGCGGACGAAGTCGAGAAGACATAACGTCAGCAAAGTTCTTGACATTTATATACTGCATTCTATCATTGCGCTGGATTAGATTTTTAGTTATAATATTGACATGGCAAGCACAAATAAAAAAGTTTTATTAGCGGAGCACGAGCAAAAAGTAACGGATATACTTATATATCTTTTGAACGCGTGGGATTATGAGGTCATTGTTGCCGCTGATGGCGTGACATTACTTGAGATGGTCAGGCGCGAACACCCTGACATTATTGTTATAGATTGTAACCTGCCCAAGATAGATGGTTTTCAGGTTTCCAAGCTGCTAAAAGAAGATTTCCTTACAGCGCACATCCCCGTGATTATACTCATTGATAAAAAACAAATAAGGAAGAAAATGCTCGAGATAGAGCAAGGCGTCGACGACTATATAGCGAATCCTCCTGATCCGATAGACCTGGAGATCAGGATGGAAATGGCCCTGCGCAGGACATCTCACCAGCTGCACGCGAACGCCCTCACCAGGCTTCCCGGAAACAGGCAGATAGAAAAGGTCATCCAGGCAAAGATAAGCGAGGGCTCGTTTTTCTCAGTCGCTTACTACGATATAGATAATTTTAAATCCTTTAATGATAAATACAGTTACATGAAAGGCGATTCCATCATACGCCATACCGCCTACATTATATCAACGACCGTAAAAAAATATGGGAACAAGGATGATTTTGTCGGTCATATAGGGGGAGATGACTTTGTCGTAGTGACCACTCCTGACCGCGACAGGTTGATCGCCTCAGAATCTATCTTTAGGTTTAGCGCCCAGGCTCCTTTTCATTACAGTAAGGAGGACCGTGACCTGAAATACATAATAGCGAAAGACCGGCAGGGAAACATAACAAAGACTCCGCTCATGTCCATCTCTGTCGCTATAGCGAACAATAAAGGCCATAAGTTTAAGAACATCGTAGAGGTCATGGAAACAATAACAGAGATAAAGAAGTATTTAAAAACCCTTCCGGGAAGTAATTTTTTGGTAAATCGCAGGGGGCCATCCAAAAAAGAATTTATATCAGCTGAGCTAAGCCAGCCGCGGAATAAAAAGTTAAGCCAGGAAGAGGTGTTTGCCCATAGGCCGCTGGGGCAGATACTGGTGGAGTCGCAGATCATAACTCTCCAGCAGCTGGACGCCGCTTTGAACAAGCACTGGTCAACGGGTCAAAAAATAGGGCAGAGCGTAGTAGATCTTGGAATGGCCAGCTCCGGAGACGTAGCAAGGGCCCTGGAAACACAGCTTAACGTGCCTCATTTTGACATAAGAAATCTAAGTAATGGCGCTGAACTGAAAAAGGTCATAGAAAAGATACCGGTTGAATTGATAAAGACGCGCGGCGCGATCCCGGTCAAAAAAGAGAATAATGTTTTAAGCCTCGCTATGCTGAACCCAAAAGATATGGAAACTATAGGCAAGATAAAGAGCTGCACAGGCTGCAACATCGCTCCGTTTTTTGTTCTCGAGGGGGAATTTTCGGAGATATTAAGTAAGACCATAAAAGAAGATAACAATAACTCTTAAAGAGCCAGGAGAAAAGGATGGATATGCGAAAAACAACTATCGTGTTTTTATTTTTGATTTTCATGGGTTTGACATGTGTTTCGGGGCGGGCATTCGCGTATGATGAAGACGAGGATAGTTATCCGTATATGAGGTCGGGAGGCCCTATACCTGTGCGCAATCAAATGCCTTTATATCTTTTTTATTTACAGATGGCGCCTGACAGGGCCAGTGTCGTAAAAAAAGGGGAATTCTTGACCAACGCGGACTATACTGTTTCTAATATAACCGTAAGCGCTTTTACGCCGGCAACCTCGTTTTATGATGTTCAGATAGACCTGGAGGTACAGAGGCTTACGCTTGACCTCAGGTATGGGCTTTATGATAACCTGGAAATAGGGCTGGAGATCCCTTACATAGGTATGTGCAGTGGTTATATGGATAATTTTATAGAAGGTTTTGAAGACGGAATAGCCGCCAGGACGCCGCGCTCAAGAGAAAGACAGGGGTCTTATGAATTTGATTATAGCCTTAGATATAATGGCACCTATCTGATCCGCGAAAAGACCTCGAAGAAAGGCTTGGGCGAGATCATGTTTAACGCGAAATACCAGCTCCTGAGAGAAGAGTGGTATGGGATATGGCCCAATGTTTCTTTGCGTTCATCCGTAAAATTCCCGACGTCTGACAAAAAGGATCTTATAGGTAGCGATGAATTTGATTATGGATTCGGGATATTGATGGATAAGTGTTTCTTTGACAGGTTTTTTATATATCTGGGAGGTAGCGCCGTGTTTATAGAGAAGCCCGGCGTCCTGAGTGCCCTGGATATAGGCGATAAGATATATTCTTACATGCTTACTTTGGAATACCTGCTTACGGAAAATTTTTCTCTTGTTACGCAGGTATCTGGCAATACCACGCCGTATCCGGAGAGCGACACCAATCCTCTTGATAATGACGCGCATGAGTGGGCATTGGGTTTTAATTATAAATTGAAGGAAAAAAGCGATGTGTCATGGAGTTTCGCGGTAGTCGAAAATATAAGCGCGGCCTCCAGTCCTGACGTTAGTTTTAATACAGGGCTGAACTGGGAATTTTAATCAAATGCGTCTGCAGGTCTTTCTGTCAAAAGCCGGCGTCGCTTCACGGCGCTCCGCGAAAGATATAATACAAGCGGGCAAAGTCAGCGTTAACGGAAAAGTCGAGACGGAACCTTCTTTCGGGGTAGATCCCGAGAATGATTTAATATCAGTAAGCGGCCAAAAGCTTATCCTCAAGAAAAAAATCTACATACTCCTGAATAAACCAAAAGGCGTTACCACCACAAAAAAAGATCCGCATGCCTCAAGGATCGTCATGGATCTTTTGCCTCGTGAATTCCGTCATCTTAATCCTGTCGGAAGGCTGGATAGGGATACGACCGGGCTGATCTTGATGACGAATGACGGGGAAATGATAAACAGGCTTACGCATCCGAGATTTAACGTCAAAAAGACATACGTAGTGGGCCTGGACAGAAAACTTACCCAGGCTCATAAAAAAGGCATTGAGAAAGGAATAATGCTGGAAGGAAAAAGTACACTTCCGTGCGCGATCACTTCAACGGGGCCTTCCGGCATAGGGATTATTTTGCGGGAAGGCAGGAAGCGCCAGATAAGAAAAATGTTTTCCAGCGCGGGATATAGGGTAGTTACGTTAAAAAGGACCAAAGAAGGATGTCTTGAGCTGGGGACTTTGCCTGAAGGTAAATGGAGATTTTTGGACGAACAGGAAGTAAGTGCTTTAGGGTAGTTTAAAATTAGCAATGGGTGAGTTATCAGGGGCATTGTAAAGTTTTTTCCGTGTGTAAATATTCTTCGAGCGGAGTCCCGAAGTATCGGGACGTAGTCGAGAAGTACGCTCAGAGAGTTCTCGACTCGTTTTACTCGCTCGAACAATATTGATATACACTACCTGTTAACTCACCGATTACTAAAATTACCCGTAACCTCTTGACTAATATAAAAAGGGCGTGTAAACTATATCCTTAAGAATTATTATTTTTCACTATCTTGTATTAAACAGAAAGGGGGGAGGAAATAGCAGATTTTACAGGATGGTATATGATAAGCTTGACGCATAGATTAATTTTAAGTATTTGGATATAAATTGACATCAATAAACAGGGAGGGAATAATGGGAAAATATTTTATAACGGCTTTGTTGGTGCTCGCGTGTGCTACTATGGCGTATGCCGCGCCGGTAGGACTTACCTCGGAAGCAGATCTTAAGAAAGCTGAATTATGGGCTGACAAGGAGATAGGCATTACCGCGGCGATAATTTATGATGCTGTAACCGAAAGAAAAATAGATTTTGACGGTGCTGAATTTGAAATGAACGCGGCATTGGCCAGGATAGGCGTGAGCATCCTGGATAGGTTTAATGTTTATGTTGATGTCGGACAAGCCACGGATATGGAATATAAATATGTGATTCAGGGCGAGAAATATACGGCTAAGTTTGATGATGAGCTCATGTACGGTGTAGGCGTTAACGCGTTGATCTATCGATGGGATAATGGCCTTGAGATAGGCGCGAGCGCAAACTACAGAATAGCTGAAATGAACATAGACAAAGTAACGATAGACAGCAATACTTACCAGAAGAACGATCTTACTGAGGTACAGAGCGGCGATTACGAAGAGACACAGGTAGCGCTTGAAGTTGCTTACAAGACAGAATATTTCGCGCCTTACCTGGGTGTTAAATACTCTGAAGTAGATTTGGGCACCAAATTTACAGCAGGCGGCGCGGAACGCGATGCCAGCGGACAGAGCTCTCAGGAAGTGATCGGCG
>JAHIUV010000106.1 GCA_018817035.1 Candidatus Omnitrophota bacterium
GCTAAGATGCATAATGTATCAAAAGCAGCACGTGAATTTAAAACCACACGTAAAACAGTCCGCAAGTGGCTGTATAGATACGTTGAGCATGGCTTAGTCGGACTAAAGGATAGGCCCAGATCACCCAAACACATACCGCATTAAGTTAATCTAACCTGGTTAAAATCGGCAGGTTAAGAGGGAAGATGTTTGAGTATGCGTTTTGCCTTGATTTGGCATCTGCTCCTAAATTTTTATAAATTTCAGGCATGTCTATTAAATCATCTTTTACGTCGTTAAGATAAAAACGAGCACCCGAATATTTCCAGTCTGTTGGTTTTCGACACAATCCTGCTCTGACAGGATTTAGATCTATATATCTCATAGCAGCTAATAATTGAAAATCATCTTTTATTAGCTCACTATAAAATCTATCCTCCCAAAAATGCCCTTTTCGTCCATAATATCCATTGTACCATCTTGCGTATTGTCTATTTATTGAGTGCATAATTTTTGAAATATCCAATATTAATTCTAATCTAATAATCAAGTGGACATGATTATTCATAGGAATGTAGTTATGTAATAAAAAACCGAACTTTTCTTTGCATTGTTTCAATACAAGTTTAAATTTTTCAAAATCTAAGCTTCTCTTTATCAGATATTCTTTATTATTGCATCGTGTTGATACGTGATAAGTCGCGCCGTTAAAATTTACTCTTTGTCTTTTCCCATGAGCTATACCCATAAATAACCTCCCTTTATAAATCCATAAACTCTAACCTGCCTATTTTAACCAGGTTAGAATTAAGATTTTTAACCAGGTTAGAATTAAGATTTTTTACATCCACGCGCTCCTGTCCAGGCTCCTGTATTGTATTGCCTCTGATACGTGGCTTGCTTCGATTTTTTCCTTACCCTCCAGATCCGCGATGGTGCGTGAGATCTTTATGACCTTGTCATAGCAGCGGGCGCTGAAATTCATTTCTGTTATGGCGGATTTTATCAGGTTTTGCGATGCCTCGTCGAGATCACAGTATTTTCTTATGAGCTTGTAATGCATCTGCGAGTTTGAGAAAATACCTTCATTGCCGAATCTCCTGAGCTGTATTTTTCTCGCGGCCTCGACCCTTTGTTTTATTGTTTCAGATTTTTCTCCGGAAGTTTTATCCGATAGCTCTTTATACCTGACAGGAGGGACTTCTATATGGATATCGATCCTGTCAAGTAAAGGGCCTGAGATCTTTGACAGGTACTTTTGTATCTTGGGAGGGGTGCAGTGGCATTCTTTCTTAGGGTCAGTGAGGAAGCCGCACGGGCATGGGTTCATCGCGCAGACCAGCATGAAATCGGCCGGAAATTTTATTATATTGCTTACCCTGGAGATAGTTACATAACCGTCTTCCATAGGTTGCCTCAGGGCCTCCAGCACGTTCCTGCGGAATTCAGGCAGTTCATCCATAAAAAGGATACCATTGTGAGCCAGGCTTACTTCGCCGGGCCGTGGAGCGCTTCCTCCTCCGACCAGCGAGGCGTCGGAAGCCGTATGATGAGGCGCCCTAAAGGGCCTTAAACTCAGGTCCTGTTTTTTTGAAGATGAAAAACCGCATACGCTGTAAATTTTAGCGCTCTCAATGGATTCCTCTATTGTCATGTCAGGCATGATGGTAGGCAGTCTTTTGGCGAGCATAGTCTTTCCGCTGCCCGGAGGGCCTACCATTATTATATTGTGTCCGCCGGCTGAGGCTACTTCCATTGCCCTTTTGCAATATGCCTGGCCTTTTACATCGGAGAAATCCAGGTCATGGTTTTTATTTTTTGCCCGGGAGATATTCGTAATATCGCGGCGGAGAAGGGATAAACCTCCTTTTCCGTTCAGGAAGTCGCAGACATTATTTAATGTATCAGAGGGATATATTTCCAGCCCGTCCACTATGCTGACTTCATGTGAATTTTTTTCAGGCAGGATGAATTTCTTACCGGAATTCCTAAGTGACATTGCGACAGGCAAAGCGCCTTTTACAGGCCTGACTTTTCCATTAAGGGAAAGTTCCCCGAGAAATACGAAATCCTGCAGATTTTTAGCGTTTATCTGTCCTGTCGCGGCCAATATGCCCAGGGCTATCGGGAGATCAAAACATGGACCTTCTTTTTTTATGTCGCAAGGCGCGAGATTTATCGTTATTCTTCGGCAGGGGTATTCAAAAAGGCTGTTTTTTATAGCTGAACTTACCCTGTCTCTTGATTCGCGTACGGCAACGTCGGGCAGGCCTACTA
>JAHIUV010000107.1 GCA_018817035.1 Candidatus Omnitrophota bacterium
AAACAAAGTATGATAAAATAAATTTTATGGATCGCTTGATCGCTATACAGTCAAAAAAAGATATCCCAAGTAAATACCGGAATACTCCTATCGGACTCCTGTTTGAATACCATAATTTTAGGCAGCCGGGCAAAGTTTACACTAGCCCCCAACTACTCATTGGCATGTGTATGGATAATCGCAAACATCTCCATATTCCCGATAACTTTGCTTTTATCCTTCGGACGGGAGGAGCTAACCTGCGTTATAGTGAGTTTAAAGTGTCTTACGCGATCTCCGTCGGAGGCGTAAGGCATATTGTCTTAATCGGGCATAACCAATGCGGGATGGTCGATCTCGTATCCCGCAGGGAACAATTTATCCAGGGGTTGGTTGAAGGAGCGGGATGGAACAGGCAAGCGGCAGAGGAACATTTTGCTGATTTTGCCCCGGTATTTGAGATAGGCAATGAAATAAATTTTGTCTTGAGTGAAGCAAAGCGCCTGAAAATAAGATACCCGAAGATAGAAATTGTACCTCTTATGTATCGCGTTGAAGATACCCTCCTTTATATGATAAGAGAAGCGCAATGATTTCCTCCTCACAGGCTTTATTTTTAAATACTTGTGTAACCGGTGAGTTATCAGGGGCACTGTAAAGCTTTTTCCGTGTGTAAATATTCTTCGAGCGGAGTCCCGAAGTATCGGGACGTAGTCGAGAAGCACGCTCAGAGAGTTCTCGACTCGTTTCACTCGCTCGAACAATATTGATACACGCTACCTGTTAACTCACCGATTATATACTTGTAGCGAAATAACTTGCAAGGGGTTTTTATCTGGAGTATACTATTTGATATTCAGTAAGTTGGCTGAATAACAAAGGAGGAAGCATGGGGTTTCAAGGTGGTGGATTTGACAGGCGTCCAAGAGAAATGCACAAAGCAATTTGTGAAGAGTGCAAAAAAGAATGTGAAGTACCTTTTAAGCCGAGCGGAGACCGTCCGGTCTATTGTAAGGATTGTTTCTCAAAGCGCAAAGAAGGCGGTCGTTAAAAGAGGCATTCCCTGTTTTACGACATAACCAGTTACAAAAATCGGCTGCTTCATGGAGCTGATATATTATAACCCTCTGCAACAATTTATGTTGCAGAGGGTTTTTATTTAAAGTAGAATAAAAATATTAGGGAGGCGTTGGTTTATGCTGAGGTTTTTATATTGCCGTTTCTTGACGAGACCATCACTCTTGAAAAAATAAGGGGGATCAAATACAGGAATAGTGATGGCAAACCAATTTAACAAAAACTAGTTTGTTTAAGGAAAAATATTATGGATGAATTCATGGAAGCCGCTGTTGAAGAAGCTAAAAAAGGCCTGGATGAGGGTGGTATACCAATAGGTTCCGTTATCGTTTATGAAGGCAAGATAATCGGCAGGGGGCATAACAAGCGCGTGCAGAAAGGAAGCGTTATTTTGCACGGGGAGATGGACGCCCTGGAAAGCGCTAAACGCCGGCCGGCATCAGTATATAAGGAATGTACTTTATATACGACGCTTTCGCCGTGCCCTATGTGTTCAGGCGCTATAATATTATATGGTATCCCGCGGGTTGTCATTGGCGAGAATAAGACGTTTATGGGGGAGGAAGCCTATCTGAGATCAAAAGGTGTGGATGTGAAGGTATTACAGGATGAAACGTGCATAGAAATGATGCGGAAGTTTATTGACGAAAATCCCGGGCTTTGGAATGAGGATATAGGGGTTTAAGCCAGGTTTTTTACAAAAGGAGGCGTATATGAAAAAGAACAAAGTTATCGGGGCATTGCTGTTAATTTTAGCGGTTTCCACAATAACGGGTATGATCATTGATAAGATTGCTTTTTGGACCGCTTATAATTGGGCAACAATAATATTTTCCGCGATAAGCGGCTTTGCCCTGTTAAAGGAAGCTTAATACCGTTATCGTTGAATAATAGTTATGGGATAGCGCTGCCTTTTATATATGGGATAGGAACAGGATTACCTGTATTGGTCTTTTCTTTTGGCATAGCCTTTGGGATATCGACGTTGTCGCATTGGATTTATATAGGTAGCTTTATCAAGACGTAAGGAAGGAAAGAGGACATGGAACATATTGTCCGCGAAGAACGCAGGTTAAGCTTTTTTGAGCAATACCTGACAATTTGGGTAATCAGCTGTATCGGACTAGGCATTTTACTCGGAAAATTATTTCCTCAGATGGCTGTTACTCTGGATAAATTTTCGATTTATCAGGTGTCTATCCCCATAGCGATATGCCTATTTTTCATGATGTATCCTATAATGGTTAAGATCGATTTTTCAGAAGTAATTAAAGCCGGGAAAACCCCAAAACCGGTGGTTTTGACGCTTTTTGTAAACTGGTGCATTAAACCGTTTACTATGCTTGCGATCGCAACATTTTTTCTCGGGGTTTTATTTAAAGGGTGGCTTCCTGGAGTGGAAATCATTAAAGGCGGAGCGCAGGTCGAGTTAGCCCGTTCCTATATTGCCGGATGTATTCTTTTGGGCATTGCTCCTTGCACGGCAATGGTCTTGATTTGGGGGCATCTTGCCAAGGGCAATGATGGCCATACCTTGGTGATGGTCGCTATTAATTCCCTGACAATGCTGTTTCTCTATGCGCCGCTTGGAGGTTGGCTTCTGGGGATTAACAAAATGCCGATTCCCTGGCAGACAATAGTGCTGTCTGTTGTTATATATGTCGGATTTCCGTTATTTTTAGGATATTATTCAAGAAAATTTATAATAGCCAAGAAGGGTTTTAAATGGTTTGAGGAGAAATTCCTGTCCTATCTCACGCCTGTTTCCATAGGCGCTCTTTTGATAACTCTTGTGCTTTTATTTTCGCTCAAAGGAGAGCTTATAATCAATCAGCCGCAGGTAATATTTCTTATTGCTATCCCGCTTTTTATTCAAACATGTTTGATATTCGCCATAACATATGGACTGGCCAAATGGCTTAAATTACCTTATCGTGACGCAGCTCCGTCAGCCTTGATCGGCGCGAGCAATCATTTTGAGGTAGCCATAGCGACTTCCGCTATCCTTTTTGGCCTTTCATCAGGCGCGTCTTTAGCGACGGTTGTCGGGGTTTTGATAGAGGTGCCGGTAATGCTTATGCTCGTAAGAGTTTCTCTTAGAACAAAGAAATGGTTTGAATAAATGGTTATATTCAGGAGAATAAGGTAATTTTATTTAATAAGGTCTTCGGGATCTTTTTTGTATAACCTGGCGAGTTCTTTTACCTGCACTATATCTATGCGCCTTTGGCCGGATTCCAGTTTTGAGACATAAGACTGGGTCCTGCCGAGTTTTTTAGCGACTTCTTCCTGTAAGAGTCCTGCCTGTTCCCTGGCTTCGACCAGCCGTTTAACCAGCGACTTGTGAGTTTTTGTATAAATGGTCTTGCCCATAAATACCTTCGTCTTAAGTATAGTATGTCTTCTTAATTTTCTTATGCCTATATGATATATTCTTTATGGGCATATTCCAAATTGGAATACACTCTTGCCAAAGCCAAAATAAGCTAAAAAGAGCCCGACAGATAAATGCCTTGCAGGTGTTTTTTAATTGTTATAGAATAACTATAAATTGAAAAAGAGGCCACTTAAATAACAGGAGCGTAATAGCGTGATAATTTTGACCGGAGGGGCCGGGTTTATAGGCAGTTGCTTCCTGAAAAGGTTAAACCTGGAAGGCATTTCTGATGTCATGGTAGTGGACGATATAAAGGATCCCGCGAAAGAGAAGAATCTTCGCGGAAAAACATATCTTGGATATGTCCAGAAAGACGATTTTTTAAAACAGGTCAAAAATAAAAAAGCTCCGGTAGCCGAGATCATCGTCCACATGGGCGCATGCAGTTCTACTATAGAGACGGATACGGATTATATAATGCGGAATAATTACGAATATTCAAAGTCTCTGCTTGAGTGGGCGCTTGAACATAATACCCGTTTTATATACGCTTCGTCAGCGGCGACTTACGGCGACGGAAGCTTCGGGTTCAGCGATAGCGATGAGAATACAAAAAGGCTAAAGCCTCTCAACCCTTATGGTAATTCAAAACATTTATTCGACCTGTGGGTTATGGATAACGGATTGATTGATAAAGTAACCGGCATAAAGTTTTTTAATGTATTCGGCCCAAACGAATACCATAAAGGCGAGATGAGAAGCATAGTCTGTAAGAAATACAAAGAGATACTTGATACAGGCAAGATCGCGCTTTTTAAGTCTTACAGTAAAGATTACGCTGACGGAGAGCAGAAGAGGGACTTTGTTTATATAAAGGATGCTGTCGAGATAATGTGGCACCTTTTTAAAAATCCGGAGATAACCGGAATATTTAACTTGGGCACCGGTATAGCGCGTACCTGGAACGACTTGGCCAAGGCTATGTTCTTCGCTATGGATGTAAAACCAAGGATAGAATATATAGATATGCCTGTTGAAATACGCGACAGGTACCAGTATTTTACACAGGCTGACATGGCTAAACTCCGCGCGACAAAATGTCCTGCCCATTTCAGGCCGCTGGAGGAGTCAGTAAAAGATTATATAACCTACCTTAAGGTCGGGTCTTATATTTAGTTTTGTTAAGATCCTCGCAGGATGACCATGGTTTCTATATGAGGGGTTTGGGGAAAAAGTCGTAACCATGCACGCTCTTTATTTTATAGGACGATAGTAGTATTTTGAGGTCTCGCGCGAGAGTAGAGGGATCGCAGGATATATA
>JAHIUV010000108.1 GCA_018817035.1 Candidatus Omnitrophota bacterium
GGGCAAGTATCGGTTCTCGACTCACTGCGTTCGCTCGAACAATATTCTTTGGGCAAGTATCGGTTCTCGACTCACTGCGTTCGCTCGAACAATATTCTTTGAGCAATTATCGGTTCTCGGCTCACTGCGTTCGCTCGAACAATATTCTTTGGGCAAGTATCGGTTCTCGGCTCACTGCGTTCGCTCGAACAATATTCTTTGAGCAAGTATCGGTTCTCGGCTCACTGCGTTCGCTCGAACAATATTCTTCGAGCGGAGTCCCGAAGTATCGGGACGAAGTCGAGAAGATAAAAGTCAACAGAGTTTATCATGATATTGAAGTAAGAGCGGAGGATAGATGAATTCGGATATTGTTTGCGGGTTAGACATAGGCGCGTCTTCTGTCAGGGTCTTGATCGCCCAGCCTGTCGATGACCGTGTTTCGGATAGAAAAGACGCTCCGCCCGCGGCGCAAGAAAAGATCTTAGCTTATTCGGAAGCCGTTACTAAGGGTTTTTCGAAAGGCGTTGTTTCAAACCTGAATCTCCTGTCTGACGTCATAGAAGACGCTGTCTCAAAGGCAGAGGACGCGGCGCATTGCAAGGTCAGAAAAGTTATTACCAATGTTGCGGGCGTGCACATAAGGACATTCAAGAGCCGCGGTTCAATACATATTTCTGACAGGCCCCTCGAGATCACCGAAGAGGACCTTAAAAGGTGTATAGAATCGGCAAAGCTGATAGCCATGTCTCTTGACAGGGAAGTAGTGCACCTTATCCCTGAAAGATTTTATATTGACGATAAATTGGAGATTACTGAGCCCGTGGGGCTTTTTGGTTCCAAGCTTGACGTGGATCTTAACATTGTGACAACCCTTGTAAGTATACTGCAGAACGTCACAAAAGCCGTTAACCTGGCAGGCTATGAGGTGGATGAGGTTATCTGTTCGGGCGCCGGTACGGCACTGGCAATATTCAATAAAAGAGAACTGGAAGAAGGGGCAGTGATCATAGATATCGGCAAAGACCATACTGAAGCGTCACTGTTTACAGACGAAAAACTAAAGGATTGTTTTTATTTTCCGTTCGGAAGCGATGATCTTACCCAGGTCTTGCAGGACAGGCTAAGGATCGGGTTTGATGAAGCGGAAGAGTTAAGGATAAAATATGGCATGCTTACCAAGAGCAGTTCGGGGTTATATGACGATACGGAAATACCCCTGCCTTCCATGAGAATAAAATCGGGTTCCGGCTACGGAGTTACTCAGTCTGATCGGAATGGATCGGGGGGAAACTGGGTGGATTCTAAAATAAGCGCCGGAGCCCGATCTGATAAAGACGGAGAAAATGCCGGGATCATTTCAAGGCGGGAGATATCAAACCTGCTTTTTCCCAAGGTGGAGGAAATAATGCAGGACGTCTACAAGAGGATAGAGCCTTTTTTGAGACAGAAAAAAAGCCTTCCGCATATTCGCGTAGTCGGGGGGTTGTCCAGGATGGACGGTTTCGTGGAAGCGGTAGAGGAGACGTTCGGTGTCCGTGTTGATATAGGCAGCCTGCATGGTACAAAAGATCTTCGTGATCTCTCTTTTGCGGGTTCGCTGGGTTTGGTCAGATACGGCATGCGAAACAAGCCGGATAAAAAACAAAAATATTTTAATGCCCACAGCCTTGCCGGGAGATTTATAGCCAAGGCGCGGGAGTTGCTCTCGGAATATTTTTAAAATGAGAGGTGTTCTATGATAGGTATAATCGGCTCAGGCAATATGGGAAAAGCGATAGCGTCACGCATGGATAGCGGAGTTTTGGTCAGTGACGCGGTTTCGGCAAAACTAAAGTTTTCCGGCAAGCCGCGTGTAAAGGCTGTTAAGGATAACATTGAGCTCGCTAAACGCTCGAATATCATTATTCTTGCCGTCAAGCCGCGGGATATCAAAAAAGTATTGTTGGAAATAAAGCCTTACGCGGAAAAAAAACTTATTATCTCCATAGCCGCCGGGATAAAAACCATTTTTATAGAGAAACTTTTGAAAAATACGCGTGTTGTAAGGGTAATGCCTAATATGCCGGCGTTAGCGGGCAAGGGCATTTCAGCGATAGCTCGCGGCAAGTCAGCGTCAAAAAAAGATGTCGGCGCGGCAGTCAGGATATTTTTAAAAATAGGCGAAACGGTTTTAGTCAAAGAGGATCATATGGACGTTATTACCGCGTTAAGCGGCAGCGGCCCGGCGTATTATTTTTTGTTTACGGATATGCTGGCAGCGGCCGGCAGCGCGGCAGGATTACCAAAAGCCCTCGCGAAAAAATTGGCAGTGGCGACTTTTATAGGCGCCGCGGAATCCGCGGCCGTTGCGGGAATATCTATGCGGGATTTTGTAAAAAAGGTAGTTTCAAAAGGCGGCACGACCGAAGCGGCGCTTAAGGTATTTAAAAAGAAAAGCCTGGGGCGCATAGTAGAGCAAGCCGTGAGGTCAGCCACCAAACGATCAAAAGAATTATCGAATTAAAATAGGTCATTACGAAGGCAGTTCTCGACTCGCTTCGCTCGCTCGAACCATATTGATATTCTTCGAGCGAACGCAGTGAGTCGAGAAGTAAAAGCATCAGTTCTCGACTAGGCTTTTAGCCTCGCTCGAATAATATTCTTCGAGCGAACGCAGTGAGTCGAGAAGTAAAAGCATCAGTTCTCGACTCGGCTTTTAGCCTCGCTCGAAC
>JAHIUV010000109.1 GCA_018817035.1 Candidatus Omnitrophota bacterium
GACATTGTAAAAGAGAAGCATCAGTTCTCGACTTGCTTCGCTCGCTCGAACAATATTTTTCGGGCAAGCATCAGTTCTCGACTTGCTTCGCTCGCTCGAACGATATTTGAAAGGAAGTATCGGGGCGCAGTCCAGAAGTTTGCTTTACCAAATCTATTATTGACTGAGACAAAAAGCTAATGTATAATCAACCACTAATATGCCGGAACTAAGAAAAGATCCTATAATCGGAAGATGGGTTATTGTTTCTGTCGAGAGGGCTAAGCGGCCGAACGACTTTAATGTCACCCATGTCGGAGAAGAAGAGACGAAGCCTTGTCCTTTTTGCGAAGGCAATGAGAGCGATACCTCGCAAGAGATATTTGCCGTAAGAAAGCCCGGCACGCAAAAGAATTCCCCCGGATGGGAAACCAGGGTTATTCCTAACAGGGCGCAGAACTTTACTATTTATGGTGACCTTGACAGGCGCGGCGCGGGCATGTATGACGTGATGCATCCAATAGGTGCCCATGAGTTAATAATAGAGTCTCCCCAGCATTTTACCGACCTTTTTCAGATGCCGGAAGATAAAATAGAAATCGCCCTGAATACGGCTGTAGCGAGGATGACTGACCTGGAAAAAGACGTAAGATTTAAGTATTGCCTTCTTTTTAAAAATCATGGCGTAAAAGCAGGCGGCAGTAAAAGGTCAAAGCATATCCGCTCCCAGATAATAGCCACACCCGTCACTCCTACGCGCGTAAAAGAAGAATTAAGGGGCAGTTCTTTTTATTATAAATATAAGGACAGGTGCATATTCTGTGACCTGATAAAGCAGGAGCTGGATACCGGGACAAGGGTAGTGATGGAGACGAAACACATGATCGCTGTCGCGCCTTTCGCGTCCAGGTTTCCTTTCGAGATATGGATATTACCCAAGAAACATTGTTCTGATTTTATAAAAATAGGAAAAGAAGAATTAAAGGATCTCGCGGGTATATTTAAAGGAGTATTCTCGAAATTATCAAAGGCGTTGAATGACCCTCCTTATAATTATATGCTGCATACCGCTCCTTTCAGGAGAGAAAAAAAACCGGGTTACTGGAATACTATAGAGAATGATTACCACTGGCACATAGAGATCACGCCGAGAATAACCCAGGTGGCGGGTTTTGAATGGGGCTCCGGATTTTATATAAACCCCACTCCGCCGGAAGAAGCAGCGAAACATTTAAGGGAGACAAAAGTTTAAATGTCACAGTTACGCCGCGACCCTGTAACAGGAAGATGGATAATCGTCAATATCTCTAATTCAAAGACACCTGAGCAATATGACCTAAAACCCCAGGTAAAAAAAGGCGGCACGTGCCCTTTTTGCCCGGGAAGCGAAAAAATGACTCCTCCTGAAATTGAGGCTGTCAGGAATAAAAATACGAAGCCGAATACTCCCGGGTGGTCAGTAAGGGTCGTCTCAAATAAGTTTCCGGCCCTGACGATCGAAGGGGAACTGGATAATCATGGCATAGGCATATATGATATGTCCAATGGCATAGGCGCCCACGAAGTCATAGTGGAAACAACTGACCATTATAAAGATCTGGCTGACCTGTCTATTGATGAGATAAAAGACGTTATTTCTAAATATCGCTCAAGGATGTCGGACCTGGAAAAAGACCCGAGATTTAAATATATGCTGATATTTAAAAATCATGGCGCTCCTGCAGGCGCTTCTCTCGAGCATACGCATACCCAGATGGTGGCACTTCCGATAGTTCCTAAAAGGGTCAGCGAAGAATTAAAAGGAGCGTCAAATTATTTTGGTTATAGGGAGAGATGTGTTTTTTGTGACATGATAGAGCAGGAGACTCATGATAAATTGCGGGTCGTGTCGGAGAATAAGGATTTTATATCTTTTTGTCCGTTTGTACCCCGTTTTGCTTTTGAGACATGGATATTGCCAAAAAGGCACGACCAGAATTTTCATTCAATAAGCGATGAGGAGATAAAGGAAATGGCGGAGGTATTAAAGGATACCCTGGTAAGATTAAAAAAACTCTTGAAAGATCCGCCGTATAATTTTATAATACACACTGCTCCTGTAAGTGACGGGGCCAATGACCACTATCATTGGCATCTTGAAATAATGCCGAAGTTGACCAATGTCGCGGGTTTTGAGTGGGGCTCGGGATTTTATATCAATCAAACATCTCCGGAATCAGCCGCTAAATATCTAAAGGAAGTAAAGTAATGACTCGGTAAAATAATTTGTTGACTTTGAATATTTCAAACAATATTCTTCGAGCGAACGTAGTGAGTCGAGAAGCAAAAGCATCGGTTCTCGACAAGCTCGAACAGTATTGTCAGGGGCGAAGTCGGGAAGTTTCAAAGTTAGTAGAGTTTGTTGCCATATTAAAGTAAGCGTGCCTGAAGCGAGGCAAGCTCATTAAAAAAAGGGGGAGTCACATGTCAGTAAAAATTGGTATTAATGGTTTTGGAAGGATCGGCAGAAATGTTTTTCGTGCCGCGATCGAGAACAAGAATATAGATTTTGTAGCGATAAACGACCTGCCTGTTCCTATCTCGACCTTGGCGCACCTTTTAAAGTATGATTCGGTGCTCGGGGAATTAAAGGTGAGCGTGGAAGCAAGAGAAGGAATGCTCGTCGTGAACGGAAAAGAAGTAAAGGTGTTAAACTATAAGGACCCGGCGGAGATCCCGTGGAAGAGCATGGATGTGCAGATAGTCGTGGAATCCACAGGGGTATTTACCGAAAAAGAAAAAGCAATGAAACATATACAGGCCGGAGCGAAGAAAGTCATAATTACCGCTCCCGCGAAGAACGAGGATATCACTATAGTCCTCGGAGTGAACGAAAATATGTATAATCCCCAGAAACACCAGATAATTTCAAACGCGTCATGCACCACTAACTGCCTCGCGCCCGTAGCAAAGGTATTGATAGAGAATTTTGGGTTAAAGAGAGGGCTTATGACGACTATCCACTCATACACGAATGACCAGAAAGTGCTGGATCTCGTGCATAAAGACCTGAGAAGGGCAAGGGCAGCGGCGCTTTCGATGATACCTACGACTACCGGAGCGGCAAGGGCGGTAAGTTTGGTTTTGCCTGAGTTAAAAGGCAAACTTGACGGGCTCGCCATAAGGGTGCCTACCCCGAACGTGTCGCTGGTAGACCTTGTTTGCGAAGTCGAGAAAGATACTTCTAAGGAAGAGGTCAACGCGGCATTCAGGACAGCGGCTGAGGGGAAACTAAACAGGATACTCGAGTATTCTTCCAAGCCGCTCGTAAGCAAGGATTTTAACGGTAACCCAAGGTCTTCTATCGTAGACGCTGATCTTACTACTGTAATAGATAAGAGATTGGTAAAAGTCCTTAGCTGGTATGATAATGAATGGGGTTATTCCAACAGGGTAGTGGACCTCATAGAGTTCGTAGCGAATAAAGGCCTGTAACTTTCAAGGGAAAACCTTAACTTCACAGTGCATTGCACTATTGTGAAGTTAAGGCCCCTGCTGGTTTATGAATATCCTATTTGTTTCCTCAGAGGTTTTTCCTTTTGCTAAAACAGGCGGCCTGGCTGATGTGCTGGGCGCTTTGCCTGAAGCTTTGGCTAAGAGGGGGCATACCTGCAGTGTTATCCTGCCATTTTACAAGTCTGTAAAGAAAGGCGGCTTTTCTCCGGAACATTTCAAGAGTGAGAAAGATTTTGAGCTGTATCTTTTGAAGAAGGGCAACGTAAATGTGTACTTCGTTAAAAAAGACGAATACTATGACCGGGACCAGCTCTATGGTACGCCGCAGGGGGATTATCCTGACAATGCTTCGCGTTTTGGATTTTTCGCGAAGGCAGTAATATCAGCTATACCTCATATAACCGGTGTCGATATTTTGCATTGCAATGACTGGCAGTCAGCGCTGATACCACTCTACATTAAACTTTTCCATAAAGAAAAACCTGAATTCAGGAACATAAAGACGGTTTTTACGATACATAATATGGCATATCAGGGGCTCTTTGGGAGAGAGGCCATGGATATTCTGGGACTGCCGGGAGAACTTTTTATCCCGGACAGTCTTGAATTTTACGGCAAAATTAATTTTATGAAAGCCGGCATAATCTATTCCGACGCTGTGACTACCGTGAGCGAGGGGTATAGCCGTGAGATACTTACGCCTGAATTCGGCTGTGGCCTTGATGGGCTTTTAAAGACCAGGGAGAAAGATCTCCATGGCATAGTCAATGGCGTGGATTATTCTATATGGGATCCTGCTATTGATAAACTCATAAAAGCAAATTATGATAAAAAAGACCTGAGCGGAAAAGTAGAATGCAAAAAAGACCTGACTGGTCAGCTCGGCATAAAATATGACAAAATCAGGCCTCTCATAGGCATGGTAACAAGGCTTGCCGAACAGAAAGGCCTGGACATAGTCGCGCAGTCAATGGGTAATCTGCTTAAGATGGGCGTTGATTTTGCCCTCCTGGGATCAGGAGACGAGAAATACAATAATATATTTAAAAATCTTTCGGTTAAGCACAAGGGCCATGTGGGCGTGTACATAGGGTTTAATAATGCTCTGGCGCATAAGATAGAGGCAGGCGCTGATATGTTCCTTATGCCGTCGAGATATGAACCGTGCGGGCTTAACCAGCTCTACAGCCTGAAATACGCTACTATACCTATAGTAAGGGCTGTCGGAGGGCTGGATGATACCGTGGAAAATTTTGACCCTTCCGTGAACAAAGGCAATGGTTTTAAATTTAAAGAGGCATCTTCAAAAGAAATGCTCGGGGCAGTAAAGAGCGCCGTGGCGGTTTTTAAGGATAGAAAGTCATGGGACGCACTTCTTCGCAACTCCCTAGCCTGTGATTATTCCTGGGATTCATCAGCGGGAAAATACGAAAAACTCTATGCCGATCTGCAATAAGATAAGCTTCGCGATGGGGCTGCATTTTCACCAGCCTGTCGGGAACTTTGACGAGATCCTTGAACGCGCTTACCGCAATTGCTATAAACCTTTTCTTGAAGTCTTTTCAAAATACCCTGATATAAAAATTAATTTTCATTTTTCAGGCAACCTCCTGGATTATTTCGGCGAGAAGTATCCTGAGTTTCTGGATAAGGCCGCGCGGCTCGTGGATAGCGGACGAGTTGAAATAATGGGAGGCGGTTATTACGAGCCTGTTTTTCAGGTGATACCAAAAAACGACAGGCTGGGCCAATTGCGCATGATGTCTGAATATTGCGCGGAGAGGTTTGGCAAAGATCCCAGGGGCATGTGGCTGCCTGAGCGGGTGTGGTCTCCGGAGTTAGCGTCCGATATTCGTGCCTGCGGCATGAAATATACAGTACTGGATGACTGGCATCTTATCAAGGCAGGGCTGGACCCTGACGAAATTTTTAATTATTTTACTACAGGTGATGGAGACGCTAAATTAGCGATTTTTCCGTCTTTAAAGGCTTTGCGTTATTCTATTCCTTTTAAGGCCCCGCGCAAGACTATCAGTTATTTGAAGAAAACAGCCAGAGGCAGGAAGAATATACTTTTTACTTATGGGGATGACGCGGAGAAATTCGGCGAGTGGCCATGGACATATAAATTGGTCTATCAAAAAGGCTGGCTGGATAATTTTTTCAAAGAACTCACAAGGAACAGGGACTGGCTGGAGACGGTTACTTTTTCCGGATACATGGATTCCCATCCGCCGAAAGGGAATGTTTCTGTTCCCGAGGCATCTTATGAGGAAATGGAAGGATGGTCCGGCGGTTCGTGGAAGAATTTTTTATTAAAATATCCGGAGTCGAACCAGATGCATAAAAGAATGATGTATGTCAGCGAAAGGATCTCCGGCACTGAAAAAAATAATACAGACCCGGAAATATCGAAAAAGATACTTCCGGCGCGCAAAGAATTATACAAGGCCCAGACAAACTGCGCGTACTGGCATGGTGTTTTTGGCGGCATATATTTTTATCATTTAAGGAGCGCGATATATGAGCACCTTATAAAAGCTGATAATATTATCGACGGAATACAAGGAAGCGGCTTATCGGTCAAAGAAGAAGATTTTTATGGTAATGGCGAGAATATTATTATTTGCGGGAATAAGGATTTTTTCATGTCAATAGACCCATGGCGTGGCGGCGTAATAAGGGAGATCGACTATAAGCCGGATTCAGTTAATCTGATAAATACCCTTGCCAGGCGTAAAGAGGATTATCATGATAAAGTGATCGATAAATTAAACAATAAAAAAGCCTCAGGCCCTCTCAGATTTTACGAGGCAATGAAGTCAGTTGACCCGCGAATAAGAAAGGGCATCTTTTATGACAGGTATCCACGGTCATTCCTGGTGGATCATTTTATAAAAGAAGATATAACCAAAGAATCTTTTGAGAATTGCGATTATGCGGACGCCGGGGATTTTTCAATAGCTTCTTACAGTGTAAAACTTAAGGACAATGGAGTCGTCATGGAACGCGAAGGTAAAGTCTCGGGTATCCCAGTATTCATAAGGAAGGAAATATATATTTTGCCGGAGAAAAAGATCGAGGCAAGATACTCTATTATAAATAAAGGTACTGATGTCCTGGATACGCGGTTTGGGACAGAGATCAACTTAACAATGCCGTATGCTGATTCTGAAAGATATTCTTTTAAAAGAGAGAATAGTTAGTTCAATATTAAGGATTCCGATAATGGATTAAGTATGGGTTTTGATTTCTCAGGGGATCCTGAAAAAATATGGGACTTCCCGGTAATGACAGTATCCCAGACAGAGCGTTCATATGACCTGAATTACCAGTCAACCTGTGTATTTCCTATCTGGCGCCTGAACTTAACCCCGGGCAAAGAACAAACCCTATCAATAAC
>JAHIUV010000110.1 GCA_018817035.1 Candidatus Omnitrophota bacterium
CGCCTGCCATACTGGTCCAGTTCGCCCTGGTCATCCAGCCCTCCCGGAAGCCCGTAATCGTCTTTATGCCATGCCGCGGTAAGGTCGAGCGAGATAGCATCAGAGATATCATAGCCTAATCTGGCGTTACAATCCTTGGCCTGTAAGTCGCTGTTCGACCTGTAACCATCTGTATTAGAATATTTCGAATACAGATAATAGGAGATTTTGTCCTGTTGTCCGGAAATTTCAGCATTCTCCTGGTGCATGCCATAACTCCCGTATTTTACGCCTGCCTTTCCGGATAAAGTTCCGCTGCCTTTTTTAGTTATTATGTTCACGACTCCGCCTGAAGCGTTATCTCCGTACAAAACAGACGCCGCGCCCCTTATGATCTCTATTTTTTCCACTGATTCCAGGGGAATCTGTATCCAGTCCGGGCCTGAGATGTCCACGGGATTTACCTTGCGGCCATCGACCAGTAACAGCACATTCCTGCCCGCGGTATCGCCAAACCCCCTGATGTCTATAGTAGAGGTCTTAGCGGTGCTATTGTCATAATAATGTATACCCGCTTCGCCTTCTAATATTTCTGATACATATTGCGCGTTAGAAGACTCTATTTGATCTTTATCTATCACGCTGATATTCGAAGAAGCACTGCCTGCCTCCTGGTCCATCCTTGTCGCGGTCACCACGATCTTGTCAAGGTTGACATCAGAGCCTTCTTCCCCGTAAGAAAATCCGACAAAAACATTTAAAAGCAAAAATATTGCCACAACAAATACCGATCTCTTCATTTCTCCTCCTTAAAAAACAAAAAACCCCGACTTTTTTAAGTCGGGGCTGCACCCTGTTTTCTTTGCCCTTTATCGTCTTTCAACGGCTATAGCCTGCTGAAAAACCCCTATAGCGCCGTCCTGCGCGGCCGAGTATAAGGAAAAATATATCGCAAGGTTTTCTGACTTAAGGTTTGACCTACTCTTTGCGCCTTCTCATCCCGGAATCCCGGGACAATGGCATGTTGCAAATTTCGTAACCTATTACAGCAGCGGGGCTGTGCCGGATTCACACCGGCTTCCCTTAAACAATATAATATAAAATATTCTATTTTCTTATTTTATACAGCAACACATAGACATTGTCAAGAAAAAATCAGTTAAAATTGTAACCGGTGAGTTATCAGGAGTAATTATTATTCTTCGAGCGAACGAAGTGAGTCGAGAAGTCGATTTAGTTCTCGACTACGTCCGCGTTTGGCGGACTTCGCTCGAACAATATTGACACACCGCCCCCCGTTGACTCACCGGTTACTTAAAATTAGTTAACCTGCAAATCCGGCGTAAGATATAATTACGGCTGGAGTTTTACCAGGAATATGTGCGGACAGGATGTAATGGGGTTTTCCTTGACGATGACCCTGGTTTTATAGACCTCTTCTATTGTTTTGTAATCAAGGACATCATTAGGCGTGCCTTGTTTTTTTATCCTGCCTTCGCTCAATAATATCAGTTCATCGCAATATAAAGACGCCAGGTTGAGATCATGCAATATTGTCACTACGGTCAGTCCGGTTTCTTTATTGAGTTTTTTCAGCAGGGAAAATATTTCCACCTGATGGCTTATGTCCAAGTGCGTGGTAGGTTCATCCAGGAAAAGTATCTTCGGCTTTTGCGCTAAAGCTTTTGCTATAACAACTCTCTGTCTTTCTCCGCCGCTAAGCTCGTCTATAAACCTATCCTTCAGGCCAATAGCATCTACCCGTTCCAGCGATTCAAAAGCTATCCTGAGGTCTTCTTTTGACTCAAAGCCCAGCCTGTTTATATAAGGAATGCGGCCCATCAGGACCACATCCAGCACTTTAAACGGAAACATGAATAACATATCCTGCGGGACAACAGCCGCTATCCTGGACAATTCTTTCAATGAAATTTCTTTAAGCTTATCCTTTCGCAGATAGACTTCTCCGGCAAAAGGCTCTAATATCTTTGTCGCGGTCCGCAGGAGAGTGGATTTTCCCGAACCGTTAGGCCCTATTATGCCTACAAAAGCTCCTGGATCCACGCTAAAAGTAACGTCCTTCAGTATCTCAGTTTTTCCGTAACCGCTAAAAACATCCAAAAAATGCAGCATTATTGAAAGTATGCCTTTCTTGTTTTTCTTAAAATACACACGAAGAACGGGACGCCTACGAATGCCGTAATAACGCCCACAGGAAGGCCCTGCGGCACCATTACTGTCCTTGAGACAATATCACACAGTAAAAGAAAAGCCGCTCCCGTAACCGCTGAACCGATGATAAGTATCCTGTGGTCCGGGCCGATGATCCTCCTTGTCAGATGTGGGACCATTAGCCCGACAAAACCTATTATCCCGCATACTGAAACAGCCACGCTGGTAATAAGCGCCGAAATCAGCAGTAATATCTTTTTGATGCGCTCTATATTCACGCCCAGATGCAATGCCTCTTCCTCGCCTAATGACAACGCGTTCAGTTCCTTCGCGAAAACAATAGCCACTAATATACCGGCGCAGATTACGCAGACTACTGTTACCAGCTGGGTAAAATTAAATATCTGGAGATTGCCCAACAACCACCATATCACTGAATGGCTCTTTGCGTTACCTGAACTGGAGATCAAAAACATCAGAAGACTTGAAAAAAGAGCGTTTACAACTACCCCTGAAATAATCATATTTTCCGTAGATAACTTATTTCCTGTCCTGGCAAGATTATAAACCAATATTATGGTCAATACCCCTCCGGCAAACGCCAAGAGGCTCACGGAAATCATACCTGAAAGAAAAATAAGGCCTATGACAGCGCCCAATCCAGCCCCAGAAGAAACCCCCAGCACATAAGGCTCTGACAAGGGATTCCTTAAAACACTCTGTAATATGACTCCCGCGACGCTCAGGCCTGAGCCGACCGCTATAGCGAGAATTACCCTGTAAAAACGCAGCTTTATGATCTCGAGGTATTTCTCGTCGAATATCTTTTCTAAAGGTATCTTTACCTGGCCCAGTAAAACTCCCAAGACAGACAACAGCACGACACATAAAAATAAAGCGGCTATGTAATTTAACGGCTTAATCTTTGTCATAAAAAACCCTGTTCAGTTCCTCAATAGCGTCAATAGTCCTTGGGCCGGGCCTTAAAAGGATATCAGGGTCGATGCCCTTGTAGACCCTGGCGTTCTTTATGGTCCTTACGGGATCGGACAGCTCGACGTCTCCTGAAAATCCCGCGGATATTATGATATCAGGCGCCCTTTCTATCAAAACCTCATAGCTGAACACGCCTGAATCATTTTTTATGTCCCACGCGACATTTTCTCCGCCGGCAAGCCTTATTACATCCCCGATAAATCTTGAACCGGTAATGAGCGGATCGTCGAATAATCGGACAAAGACCTTGGGCTTTTCTGTTTTTATCCCGCGCGCTATCCTCAGGATCCTTTCTTTGATATCCGACACTATCCTGCCGGCGTTTTCCTCTTTATGGAAAATACCGCCTATCATCAGAATATCGTCGCATAACGCGTCAACAGACTCAGGTGATACTTTTATAACGCCTATACCCGCACGCTTTAAAAATTCCATCATGCCGCTATCCATTTCAGCGCTGACCAGCAAGTGATCCGGTTTTATTAAAATTATCTTCTCTATGTCAGGGTTGACAAACGTCCCTGCTTTATCAATACCAAGCGCCTCTTCAGGGTAATTTGAATACGCGTCGACAGCCGCGACAGAATCTCCTAAGCCCAGGGCAAACAATATCTCTGTAGCGTTAGGCGCGAGAGACACTATCTTATACTCGCCGGCATAGCAGATCCGACTGCTAAGCAAAATAAGGGAAGCCAGGAAAATTTTACCTATCAATATTCCACTCCCTTCCTCGCTCCTGTTTTTTTCTTAAAGGGGTGCTTCTTCTCCGTCATAACAGTAATGTAATCCGCGAATCCCTCCATATCGGAAATATCTCCTCTTCCGGTAAGTACTAATTCGAGTTCCCGCGGCGCTCGCTTCAACATCCCAATAAAGCCTTTCTTGCCGCAGAAATCCTGGTCTATCGCATTAATGATCTCGTCCAGGATTATCATGTCGTATCTATCGCTAAAAAGCGCCTTTTCCGCGCGTTTAAGCATGTCCGTCGCGGCTTTTTTGACCTTACTACGTGAACTATTTGCCGCAAATATAGGATGGCATTCTTTACACTTGATTACTTTTATGTTTTTTAATTTTTTCGCGGAAATAACCTCTCCGCAAATAGGATTTTCAGGCTTAAGGAACTGGAATACGCAGACTTTCAGGCCCTGGCCGCTGGCCCTCATCGCGAGGCCGAATGCCGAAGTAGTCTTCCCTTTACCATTTCCCGTATAAATATGTATCATAGTGTTTTTGGTTCTCGACTCGGCCTTTGGCCTCGCTCGAACAATATTCTTCGAGCTTGTCCGCCAGAGGCGGACGGAGTCGAGAAGATAACTTCACATTCATAGACCTTACGGCTTATAACTTACAGCTTAAAGCTGGATCAAAAGGCGGATCTTCCTATTAGAGTCAACGCGGTTACTATTATAGCCGCTATTATTACGCCTGTTGTTGCCGCTAAAAATGTAGGAACAAAGCGCATCCTTAAAAGAGACGCTATGAAACAGCCTGTCCATACTCCTGTGCCGGGCAAAGGTATACCTATGAAAAGCATCAACCCCAACGCCTCGTATTTTTCTATCAGGCCTGAGCGTTTTTTTGCCCTCTTGAAAAGCCATTCAAAAAATCTGCGCATATAGGGGGTCCTGCTTAACCTCCCGGAAACCGGCTCAATAAGAAAATACACAGGCGCGATAGGGAGTATGTTCCCAATAATGGAAAATAAAAATACAATGCCGACGGGTTGCTTCAAAAGCAGGATACCTATAGGGACAGCGGCCCTTAATTCCGTAACAGGCAGGGTGCTTAACAACAAAATTATTGTCTTGGGGGATAATCCGAGAGAATAGAAAAAATTAAATATTCTTTCCTGCATTGCCTTTGTCCCTGCGCTTACTAATAATTTTACTTCAAGGCTTTCTTCGGAAAGCCTCATAGATCATAAGCCTTACAAACCTAAGGGTGTCAAAGAAAGGATTGATCTGGCTGGACTCACCCTGATAGATAGAGTTTATGTCTACAGAAGACAGGGACAAGCCGTGCCTCTTTGCCTCTATAAGCATCTCGGACTCTATCTCATACTTAGTCGTCTTTAGCGACATTTTCTCGATGGCTTTTTTGGAGATCAGCCTGTATCCGCACTGCGAATCCTCGATCTTCCTGCCGAGCATAAGCGATATAACAAAAGACATAAATACGTTTGTGCTCCGCCTGACAAAAGGCATCTTTTTAGGTTTATGCATCCTGTTGCCCAGGATAATATCCGAACCTGTCTTTTTATATTCTTCTATAAATTTATTCAATTCCCTGATATCGTGTTGACCGTCACCGTCCATGGTTATGACCGCGTCACAGCCGTTATCCAAAGAATATTCCAGGCCTTCACGTATGCATCGCCCCTTACCTACATTCCTGGAATGCACGACCAGCTCAGCGCCATATTTATTAGCGTCTATAATAGTGCTATCTACGGATCCGTCATCCACGACCACCACCCTGAAACCTTTAGACACGAGATCCCTGACGATATAAGCGATATTTTTCGCTTCATTGTAAGTAGGTATTACCACGAATATATTCATACGGCAAACGCGTCCTTTGGTTTTTCCCAGAACCTCCTGAATATAAACCACTGTTCCGGGTAAGTGTATATATATTTTTCCATCACTCTTACTATTTTCTCAGCGGTGCCCTTTACGTCCAGGGCTTCTATCGGCTTATCGAATATAAGCTTATAGCTGAACCTGTCTTTCCTGACACAAAAAACAGGGACTATAGGAGAATCTGTCTTGATACTGAGCGCGACAGGGCCCTTAGGGATGCTCATGGGTACTCCGAAAAAATCCAGGGTTATGCCGGAATTAGTAAAATTCCTGTCTCCCACCAAAGCCAGTATTTTTTTATTCAACAGCACGGATAAACATCGTTTCATGACAGAATTTATAGTGATAGCTTTCAGGCCCTTTTCTTCTCTCTGCCTGATAAAAAAATCATTTATTTTGTCATGTTTGTGCGTCAAAACTACTGCCGATATATCATAACCCAGCATCGCTACCGCCACTCCCCCAAGCTCCCAATTGCCCATATGGCACGATAACGCGATAACACCTTTACCTTGTTTTAAAACATTGTCCAGGTTCTCGATGCCTTCTACCTGCACCATATCCTTGAGAAGGTCTTTGTCTAATCTTGCCATCCTGAAAAAATCAACCATGTATAGCCCGAAATTCCTAAAAACATTTCTGGCCATTCTTCGGCATTCAGCTATATCCTTTTTTAGCACTATGCTTAGATTCCGCGCGACAGCCTCCCTGTCCTTTCGGGCGACCGCATAACGCGCGTCGGCAAACCTATCCGCCAGCCAATACATCATCTTTAGGGGCAAGGCGTTTGAAACAAAATAACCTATTCTATAAAGTATATAAAAAAACATATCCTAAATCTTTCACCCTAATTACCCAGCACTAACCTGGCAATATCCATAGCCGCGTCAGGTTTCTTGAGCGCCACGGCACGCGCGCGCATCTCAGCCAATTTTGTCCCGCCGGAAATAAGCTCCTGGGTAAAGGCCGCGACGTCCTCGCTGTCTTCCGCCTTGACCGCGACACCCTGCCGCAGGAGAAAATCCGTATTCTTGGCCTCCTGGCCGGGTATCGGATACGCTATTATCATAGGTAGGTTCTTTGCCATGGCCTCAGCCGTGGTCAAACCGCCCGGTTTCGTGATAACAAGGCTCGATACTTCCATTATTTCATCGACGTTTTGCACATGCCCAAAAACTACCATGTTTTTTTTACAATGTTTTGCCTTTTTCAACAAGATCTTTTTAAGCCTTCTATTGGTACCGCATATGACCACTACTTGAAAACAGGCTTCTAATGCATCCAGCATATGCACCATGCTCTCCACAGGGCCCAATCCCTGGCTCCCTCCCATGACCAAAATGACCGGCACGTCGGGATCAAGCCCTGACTTTTCGCAAATCTCATTCCTATCATGAGTTTTCGCGAACTTTGGATCTATGGGTATCCCAAATACCTTTATTTTAGACTCGTCAACCCCGTTCCTTATAAAACTTTCCTTGCTGGCCTCTGAGGGGGTAATATAATAATCCACGTCCTTGAATATCCAGTAAGAATGCGGGGCATGATCCGTCAAGACCCCGACAAGAGGTAACTTTGAGTTCACGGCCTTTTTGCAATCAGCTACCATCCCGCATGGGAACGCCTGTGTACAGATAACCGAAGACGGCTTAAAATCTTCCAACAGGTTTTTTAATTTCTTTGAATTGAACCTGTGTATGACATCACGTAATCCCTGTACGCTTTTTAAGACCTTCGGATTATCGTATAGATACTCCCACACCTCCGGCTTTCTCTTGATCACGCTCATGTATGTCCTGTTTATGACCTTTTCAAGGATAGGGTTCGTATATCTGAACGCGTTTATATTGAGAGTGTTAACTCCGGGAGAAATGCTTTTTAAAGCGTTTTCGATGGCAAGGCTCGCG
>JAHIUV010000111.1 GCA_018817035.1 Candidatus Omnitrophota bacterium
ATCGCAATGACATGGATGGCACTGAGATTGCTTCGTCGCTTGCGCTCCTCGCAATGACATAGCCGGGCACCCTTCGCTCGCTCAACCAATATTCTTCGAGCGAAGGCACGAAGTGCCGGAGTCGAGAAGCAAAAGCATCAGTTCTCGACTCGCCGTGGCTCGCTCGAACAATATTATATGAGATTGCTTCTCCGCCTAAGGCGGATCGCAATGACATAGCCCGAGAAGTCCCTCCCTTGACTTTTCCCGTAAGATAGGGTATATTTCTTATTAGTACTAAAAACAGTACTTTGGAGAAATATGAGATATATAGAATTCAGGCAGATAATGAAGGATTTTACGGTTTTTTCCCTTAAAGATATCAAGGGGACGGAGCCCGATTTTTACAGATCCAGGCTGAATGACTGGCAGGATAAGGGTTATATAACAAAGATAATCAAAGGATATTATATTTTTTCGGATATTGACCTTAACGAAAAGATTCTGTTTGAAATAGCCAACAGGATATACAGTCCTTCGTATGTATCTCTTCAGACAGCGCTCGCGCATTACGGGTTAATACCTGAAAGCGCGTATGGAGTATCTTCGGTTTCCACTTTGAAGACTTACAGATTTGAAACCGGCAAAGCTGTTTTTACTTACAGGTCTTTAAGTCCACGCCTGTTTTTTGGATATAAGATAGAGAGCAATGAAAAAGGCTGTTTTAAGATAGCCTTTCCTGAAAAAGCGATTCTGGACTATTTTTATCTTAACCCTGAAATTAATGATATAGACGCTTACGAAAGCCTGCGCATTGACAAAGATCTGTTTTTTGAATTGGTCAGCGGGAAAAAGATGGATGCTTTTTTGGTAAAGTTTTCGCGGAGCCGCATGGCAAAGAGGATTCATTCTTTCCGGAGGTTTATGAAAAATGCTTGATTTGAAAGAGATAGGATCTTTTTATCCGGAATATCTCAGGCCTTTTAAGAAGAATTTACTGCGCGAGTACCTCCAGTGCAAAATATTAGAGATTATTTTTTCCTCAAAGTTTGGGGGCAATCTGTGTTTTATGGGAGGGACAGCCGTTCATTTAATACACGCCAATACGAGATTTTCGGAAGATCTGGATTTTGATAATCAAGGGCTGAATAAAGGAGATGTTAAAAAATTGACCGCGCTGATCCGGCGGAAATTGGGCTTAGAGGGATATGCCGTTGAAATTAAGAACGTTTTTAAAAAGGCATATTGCGTGCATATTAAGATAAAAAACATACTTTTTGAATATGGGATATCCGGACACAAGCAGGAAAAACTGCTGATAAAGATCGACGCGGAACCTCAGAGGTTTGAATATCGCGGGGATAAAGTTATACTTAACCGCTTCGATGTCTTTACGAGGGTCAATGTTGTCCCTGTGGACATACTATTAAGCCAGAAATTATACGCTATCTTTAATCGTAAGCGCGCTATGGGAAGAGACTTTTATGACGCCATATTTCTTTCAGGGAAGACAAGAGCTAATATGGATTATTTAAAGGCAAAGGTAAAAATAAAAAATGGCGATGACCTGAAGAAAAAACTTTTATTGAGATGCGCGGGGTTGAATTTTAAATCTTTAGTAAAAGATGTGGAGCAGTTTGTTTTTAGGCCGGGTGACGCAAAGAAGATATTGATGTTTACTGATTACGTAAATTCATTGTAAGAAAAGAATAGTTCTCGACTCGCTGCGCTCGCTCGAACAATATTGTATGAGATTGCTTCGTCGCTTGGGCTCCTCGCAATGACATAGCAGGGCACCAATATTCTTCGAGCGGAGTCCCGAAGTATCGGGACGTAGTCGAGAAGCAATCTCAAAAAAAAGTCAAAAATAATTGACATTTAGATTTTTAGTATTAAACTTGTATGTAATGTAAAAAGTGGTTTAAAAAACATAAGGGAGGTGGCTGGTGAAAAAGATCACACTTTTATTAGTGCTTGCCGTATTCGTGGCAGGGCTTGTTCTTATCGCGAGCGATGAAGGATTTGCCGCGTGGGGCAGGCAGAAGACAGAGGAAAAAGAGGTTACCGCGGAAGCAGTAAAAACAGCACAGCCAGTGGCAGAAGTTGAAGGGGAAATTATACATACCTTTAAGAATGACGAAGCAATGACAGAATTTGAGCAGTTATACGTTTCTAAACAGGCTACGTACGGCAGGATGGGCGTTCTGCAAGCGTATTTCGCTATGGAGCAGAATAATCTGACAGCGATAGATAAGCAGATGGATGAAAAATTCGGTTTCAAGATAGATCCTACCAAGACATATGACTTG
>JAHIUV010000112.1 GCA_018817035.1 Candidatus Omnitrophota bacterium
AAGAAGGATAGCTTTTCTTCATAGCGGGACTTTTCGGAATCAAGCACAATCTGGTGTTTTTCCATGTCTTGGAGCAAAGAGTCTTTCTTGCGTATAAGATCGTCTTTCTCGGAGATGACAGTGTTTCTTTCATCTACTATGGAGTCTTTCTCGGAGATGATGTTTTTCTGACTGTCAATCATGCCTTCGAGCCGGATTATCTCTGAATCCAAGAAGGATAGCTTTTCTTCATAGCGGGACTTTTCGGAATCAAGCACAATCTGGTGTTTTTCCATGTCTTGGAGCAAAGAGTCTTTCTTGCGTATAAGATCGTCTTTCTCGGAGATGACGCACTCAAGAGTATTATTCTTTTCTTCTATTTTCTCAAAATTCTGTACAAGATAACTTTTCTCGTAGTTCAATATCTTTTTAAGATTCTCTATAACATCTCCCAATATCTTATCCTTCTGAATGTCTTTATTGTATTTCATAGCACTATTAATTATATTCGGCAGGATATCAAATATATTAATATCCTTAAATTCACCCTGCCTATGACTATCTATGGTAAAATAACCCTTCCCAAACAGAGAATCTCCTAATTTAGTAGGGTAATGCTTGGCAATAAACAATAGCCTGTTTCTCTCAAGAAAAAATCTGGCCATGCCGTCATCCCCTAAGCCTGATGTCCCTCTGTGTTTATGATACAAAGAACTTTTAGAAGAATAAAAAACCTTCCATCCTGCCTTTCTAGACCTTTCGCAAATATCCACATCTTCCATATACATGACAAAGTCTTCATCTAGAAATCCTATTTCCTTCAACATCTTTCTCCTATATAAAGCAGAACAACCTGAAACACTATCTACTTCACTCGACTCATCATATTGCCCTTTATCTTTTTCTTTAAAACCTCTGTCTGCCCAATAAAAATCAGGAAGTTTGCTATGTCCGGCACTTTGTATCTCTCCCTTTTTAAAAAGGATCTTACTTCCTACTATACCAACATCGTCATTGCTTAACATGACTTCTGTCAATCCCTTTAACCACTCAGGATGAACACTGGTATCATTGTTTAAAAGCGCTACAAAGCGCCCCTTACTTTCCTTTATTCCAAGATTATTAGCGCTGCAGTAGTTATTCTGATCATTCTTCAGTATCCTTACGTTTTTAAAATTCTTCCTTACAAAATCCACAGAGCCATCTCTTGACCCATTATCCACCATGAGAACCTCAAAGCCTTTTTTCTTTGGGTAATCCACGTCCGATAGATGGGAAAAACACTCTTTAAGATACTTCTTGCCGTTGTAATTCACGACTATCACGCTAACATCGGGTTTCCTATTTAATGATCTCATATGTAATCTCCCCCAGATCCCATTCATGATGCAGGTATACTAAACCATGATCTTGTCTTTTAGAATATACAAAAAATTCTGTTTTATCTTTACGTGCTAATACCGATCCTTTTCTATCCCTTAACTCCGCAATAATATTATAATTCCCAGTTAAAAGTTTTAATTCCGGAATAATAAAATGTATTTTCGCACTCGTTTTTCCTCTTAAATGGCTTTTTAACGGTTTACGCATGCTGAAACAAGAAACATTATCTCCTTTTCTGTATATTTTTACAAAGAAATCGGACGTTTTTCTATCATAAGACAAAGAACCCATTATCTTAAAAAGATCGCCCGTACCGAATACCTCCTGCTTTTTATTGCGCTTGTCTACTGCTTCAAGCTCTATTTCATAAGAAACTCTTCCGTTCAGGGCAACAACCTCAGTCTTGCACTCATAAGGCTGTAGAAATAAATCCTCTGCGCCTTCGCCCTTAATAACCAGTTTATAATAAGCGCAATGATAATCATGCGCGTATACTTCTTCTCTTTCCCATATAGCTATTGATATAAAATACGTTCCCGGGGATAATAAAAGAGAGGGATAATAAATAGAGAAATCGTTATTTCCCGAAGTCATCTTCTTAATCAATAAACCGTCGAACTTCGTATTCGGTCCATAACAATAAACCTGATCTTTTCTGAAAATAGCTACGCCGAAATGAGGTTCGGATATCTCCTTCTTGACCTTGTATCTTACCTGCACCTGCAACAGTTCGCCACTATTAAATTCAACGCATTCTTTTTTATCTTTATTTAACAATTTTACGCTTGTGATTTCGGCTATTTTTCCTCCGGATCTCAATCCCCATGAAGCTTTAACTTTATCAGGAGACTGTTCTTCTTTTTTGCGCTCAATAAGATTTAAAACATTGCTTTTGTCCATTAAAATAAAATTCGAGCTCTTTGCGGATTTTTCATATATTTTTACTATGTTTTCGGAATCTCCAAATCCTTCAACGATCCCATTTCTCAGATATATCGTCTTGTCCGTGATCTCTTTTATCAAATCAAGCGACTGGGAAGCGAGAACTACCGTCTTACCTTGATTCCTAAATTCTTTTAATTTATTAAGGGATTTCTCCCTAAACTGCAAATCCCCTACTCCGATTACCTCATCTACTAAGAGTATATCAAAATCCACATGCACAGCTATTGAAAAGCCTAAACGTAAAAGCATGCCCATGGAATAAGTCTGTATAGGAGCATCTATAAAACCGTCCAGACCGCAAAAATCCACTATGCTGTCAAACTTTTGCCTTATCTCTTTTAAGGTCATCCCTAAAATAGTAGCGTTAAGAAAAATATTTTCCTCTCCGGTAAGTTCATGGTGAAATCCGGCTCCCAAGGTTAAAATAGTGGAGACCTTACCTGATAATTTAAAACTTCCGCAGGTCATGGCTGTAATACCGGATAATATATTCAATAAAACACTCTTGCCTGCCCCATTCGGACCTATTAAACCAAGCGACTCTCCTTTTTTCAGTCTAAATGTTATATCACGAAGAGCCCATAGCTCTTCCTTGCGGGAAGGCCTGAACATAGAAGGCAAAATAGACCTTATTAAGGCTTCTTTCTCGTGAGATATTATGAATTTTTTACCTAATCTTGATACATTTACGGCATCCATAATGTTTTATTTAACCATATCAGCGAAAACTGATTCGCGTTTATTAAAATAGTTGTAACCTATAAAAAATACAGCAATGCAAAATACAGCGGAATAAATAATTATATTAACCACATCTATACCGGATGGCAAAGACTCTAAATAAGAATTTCCCAGTAACGATATTCTGTAAAGCGATATAAGGCCGACAAATGGGTTTAATGAATAGAGTTTAAAAGCAAATTCTGAGATATTCAAAATTAACTCCATGGGATAAAAAATAGGCGTGACATAAAACCAAAGTAACATGACTATCTCTACGATAAACTTTATATCACGATACAAAACCTGAGAACCTGACACTAAAAGTGCCATGCCACTCATGAAGAAAACCTGCAGCATAAAAGCAACAGGCAATAGAAAAATAAAAGGGCTTATCTTTAATCCAAAGATAAATAAAAACACTATAACAACTAACAATGTAAAAAGAAAATTTATAGAATTAGCAAGAACTATCGAAAGGGGGATGATCTCCCTTGGAAAATATACTTTTTTTATAAGATTTCCCCCCTCAAGAATACTCATAACAGAAGCAGAAATAACATTGCTGAAAAAATTCCAGGGAAATATTCCTGTCACAAGAAAGATAAAGAATGGAAAATTTCCTACCGGAACTCTTATTACTTTTGTAAAAACGAGCATAAGTATAAGCGCCATAAAAAAAGGTGCCAGCAAGGCCCACAAAAAACCCAGCAAAGGTTCTTTATATCTTACCCTTATTTCCTTCCATGCCAGCCTTATCAATAGATCTTTATACTTAACTAGATTTAACATCATTATTACCCTTATTTATTTCACAGCTTTGTCTGAAACCGATAAGACTTCCCTTAGTTTTTGATATTTCATATCCCATGTTAAATCGCGTATAACCCTTAGATGTCCCTTTTCGGCCATTTTATCGGCTAATTTTTTATCGGAAAGTAATTTTTCAATATAATGCGCTATCTCTTGTGTATCGCCGAATCTCGAAAGATACCCATCCTCTCCATGCCTGATGACTTCCGTCACTCCTCCTGCCCTTGCGCCTATTACGGGTTTTTTATTTGCCCAGGCTTCCAAGAAAACTATCCCGAACGAATCCGTGCGCGAAGGCATGACAAAAACATCTCCTGCCGCGAAAAGGTCTTTTTTATCATCGCCTGTCACATAATCCATCTCAAGGGTCTTTCTCTTGACAAAAGCGCTCTCGCCTGAAAAATAGCGGCTGAATTCTTCCATTGGCGGCCCGGCTAAAACCAATTTTACGTCTTCATCTTCTTTCCAAATACTTTTCATTGCCTCGATCAAATGAAAGGTGCCCTTGTCACGTGATTTTGCCGCGACATGGAAAACTATCTTTTTCTCAGTAATATTAAACCTTTGCCTGAACCTTTCACTGCTACCTCCCATTATATCTTCGATATTAATGCCCTGCCCGACAATAAAAATCTTTTTATTATCTATGCCGGCGCTCCTCAGGTAATCACGCTCTACGGATGTCTGTACGATTATCCTGTCGCACTTATCAAGAAGTTTGACCTGGAAATCCCTTGTATAATATTTACTGACCTCGTTATTTTCACGCTCTCCGAGATGAATAAACGGGGTGCATACCACAGGGATATTGCGCTTCCTGGCATAGCGTATACCCATATATATCAGCGTATTGTA
>JAHIUV010000113.1 GCA_018817035.1 Candidatus Omnitrophota bacterium
GAGAGAGTTGTTTAACAAAAATTAGAGGGAGGAATTACGTGAAATTAGGTGAGATTTACAAGACAGTTACGGATTTTGGAATGAAGATGGATCCTCGGCCAGCGGATAAATTAAAAAAAGAACTTTTGAGGGCAAAGAAGGAATATGACGGCCTTGATTCGGGACAAAAAAAGTTTTATGACAAAGAGAGGCTCATCCATCCTTACAGTGATACACGTATGCTGTTTGGCGATAAAGAGACTGAGGTAAAAACCATGCTTGTCGGGGTAGACATGGAAGTAGGCGAAGTTTTGCTCGCCGACAGGTTAAGGGAAAAAGGCGAGAAGATAGATCTTGTATTCGCGCACCATCCTGAGGGTATCGCGCTTGCCGGTTTTTTTAACGTGATGTATATGCAGATAGACATATTGAATAATTTAGGTGTACCTATAAACATAGCGGAATCATTGATGTCGGAAAGGATCAGCGAGGTCGAGAGAAGGGTCTTGCCGGCCAATCACATGAGGGCCGTGGACGCGGCCAGGCTTCTCGGAATACCGTTCATGACGTGCCATACACCGGCGGATAATTGTGTAGTTACATATTTACAGGATATTATGGATAAGAAAAAACCCGAGACGCTCGGTGATATAATCGACATACTTATGAAAGTTCCGGAATACGCGGAATCCGCGAAGCAAAATTGTCCGCCTAAGATTACACGCGGCACTTCTTTAAGTAAGGCAGGCAAAGTATTCGTCGACATGACAGGCGGTACCGAAGGTCATAAGAATATTTTCAGTAAACTTTCGCAGGCGGGAGTTTCTACCCTGGTTTGCATGCATCTCAGCGAGGATCATTTTAAGAAAGCCAAGGAAGAGCATATGAATGTCATAATTGCCGGTCATATAGCGAGCGATAATATAGGGCTTAATATTATGCTGGACCATCTGGAAACAAGGGCAAAGATAAAGATATTGCCTTGTTCCGGCTTTAGGAGATTTTCGAGAAAAGGCAGGGTTTAAAATTTAAATGGGAAGAATACCCGAACATATATTGAACGAAATACAGGACAGATGCGATATAGTAGAGGTTATTTCTGGCTATATCCCGTTAAGGCAGGTAGGCCGGAACTTTAAAGCAAACTGTCCTTTTCATCATGAAAAAACACCTTCTTTTGTGGTGAGCCCTGATAAGCAGATATATCATTGTTTTGGCTGTAATTCAGGCGGCAATGTCCTTAATTTTGTCAAAGAATATGAAAAAATAGATTTTATTGACGCGGTAAAATTGCTGGCTGAAAAAACAGGAATAAAACTTCCGGAATACAAGAGAGAGAACAACGAAGGCGATTCTATCATCGGAAGCATTTATGCCGTCAATGATATTGCGGCTGATTATTATGTTAAAGCTTTAGAAGGCTCCGGTGAAGCCATGGAAGCCAGGCGTTATGTTGAAAAGAGAGGCCTTGAAAAAAATTATTTAAAAACATTCAAGATAGGTTACGCTCCTCAAGGCTGGAGCTCTTTGACTGATTATTTAATGAAAAGGGGAGTAAATATAGAGGTAGCTATAAAAGCCGGACTGGTACAGAAAGGCAAGAATAACTCTTTTTATGACCTTTTCAGGAAAAGGCTTACTTTTCCGATATTTGACGTCAGGGGCAGGGTTTTAGGTTTTGGGGCAAGGGTTATGGATGATTCTTCGCCTAAGTATATTAATTCTCCGGAGACTATAGTGTATAAAAAGTCTCAGAACCTTTATGGCCTTAATTTTGCCAAGCCGTCAATAAGGGAAAAAGGTTTTGCTGTCATAACCGAAGGCTATCTTGATGTCATGACATCCCATCAGTATGGCATAAGTAATGTTATTTCTTCCCTGGGAACGGCATTGACTATGGAGCAAATAAGATTACTTAAAAGATATACTCATAACATAGTGATGGTATATGACGCTGACCAGGCGGGCGAAATGGCTACATTGAGAGGCCTGGACCTTTTTCTGGAGGAAGGCGTGAACGTAAGAGTGGCAACGCTTGACAGCGGGCATGATCCTGATAGCTTTATACGTAAGTTTGGGCCGAGAGGCTTCTCTGAAAGATTAAAAAGATCAAACAGTCTATTCACGTATAAGCTTGGTATCTTAAATAAGAAATTTGATGGCCGTGATCCTGAGACCATGGCGGAAATAGTAAAGGAAATGCTGACGACTATTTCCAAAGTCAGGAATGCCGTGATAAAGGCCGGGTATATAAAAGAGCTGTCGCAGGAACTTTCGATAAAGGAAGAGGCGATATGGGAAGAATTGAAAAAAACAAAAAAAATCCGTTCGTTCAGAAATGCCGGGCCTGATGGCCGGGTAGCCGGGAAAAAGATAAATATTTCTCCGGCGGAAAAGATATTGGTGAGGCTTATGCTTGAGGACGGTAACGTGATAAATAGGGTCAAGCAAGATCTACAGCCCCTTGATTTTAAGAACCCTGATATAAAGCATTTAGTGGAAGCGCTTTTTGATATAGGCTTGACATCTGATTTTATTGACGCGGGAAAGATCATAAATTACCTGGAAGAAAAAGTCGAGCCGTATGTGATATCATTTATTGTCAATGAGGAGATGGAGATAAAGGACAAGGACAGGAATATTTCAGATTGCATCAGGACTATCCAGAAAGAAAGACGCGATGAGAGATTGAAGGATATTCAAAATAGGCTGGTAACGGCGCAGAAAAACGGTTATGACGATGAGGCAAAGAGCCTTCTGGAAGAATTCAATGAACTGATAAAAAGGAGAGCTTAACCATGAAGAAAGCAAAAAAGAAGTGTACCGCGAGCGCGAAGATCGAGAAATTATTGCTCCTGGGCAGAAAAAAGAAATTCCTGACATATGAGGAAATAAACGATTTTTTGCCTGAAGATATTATCTCCGCTGAGGAGATCGAGAAGGTTTTTTCCACGCTGGACGGGGAGAAAATATTGATCGTGGATTCAGAAGAAGAATATAAGACCCGCAGTAAAGGTAAAGGCGTAACCGGAAAGCAGCGCGCCGCTTTGGGTAATAAACCTGCGTCACCTGTTCGTAGCGGGGTCGTGGGCGTAGAGGATCCGGTAAAGATGTATCTAAGGCAGATGGGACAGATACCGCTTCTTTCCAGAGAGGATGAGGTAAGCCTAGCTAAAGATATAGAAAGCAAGGAAGAGGAATACAAGAGAACGGTCTTGAGCTGTCCGTATATTAAAGAATCCGTGCTTTCCCTGGCAAATGATATTTTAACGCAGAAGATAGGTATGGAAGAGGTTATCAAGGAAGGTCCTGACGTAAAAAGAGAAGATACCGCGTTCAAAAAGATAGAGACGCTTATCAGGAAAATAAAAGCCGCGAAAAAAGGGCGCAGTATAATGGAATTCTGCTTTGGGTTTAATTTTGGTGTTTCAGTGATGGATGACCTGGCGAAAGAGATCTATTCCGCTATCTCGGAAATGGACGCTATTGACAGAGAGATACGCAGGATGAGGAAGACGAAGATAAGAGGGGGTATAAAGTCCTTTGAAAATAAGAAAAAGAGCATCGAAGAAAAGTTCGGCTCGAAACATGAAGAGGTGAAAAAGGATTTTGGTATTATCAGGAAGGCTTCCATGAAATTCAACAGGGTTAAGAAGGCCATGGTGGAGGCGAACCTGAGGCTTGTCGTCAGTATCGCGAAAAAGTATACCAACAGGGGATTATCTTTTCTTGACCTGATACAGGAAGGCAATATTGGCTTGATGAAGGCCGTTGAGAAGTTCGAATATCAGCGCGGGTATAAATTTTCTACATACGCGACTTGGTGGATACGTCAGGCAGTAACGCGTTCTATAGCTGATCAGGCAAGGACCATCAGGATACCCGTGCATATGACAGAGACGATAAACAAACTAATGAGGGTATCCAGGATACTGGTGCAGGAGAACGGCAGGGAGCCTGCCGCTGAGGAAATAGCCGCTGAGATGAGGATGTCAGTGGAAAAGGTAAGGAGCATTTTAAAGATCGCTCAGGAACCTATTTCTCTTCAGACGCCGATAGGGGATGAAGGCGATACTAACTTCGGCGATTTTATCGAGGATAAAAAAGCTGTTTCTCCGGCTAACGCGACTGCCTATACCATGCTGAAAGAGGAAATGGATAAGATACTGGATACGCTTACCGAGAGAGAAAAACGCGTCCTCAGGCTCAGGTTCGGCATAGGCGATGGTTATCCCAGGACCCTTGAAGAGGTAGGAAGTATTTTTAATGTGACAAGGGAAAGAGTAAGGCAGATAGAAGCCAAGGCGTTAAGGAAACTCAGGCATCCTATAAGGAGCAGGAGGTTGAAAAATTTCCTTGAGATGGCGTTTGGCCAGGAATAACTATTTTTTTGATACATCGGAGCGCTCAAGGGCCGGATTTTTATCCGGCCCTTTTTTATTTTGGTGAAAATTTATTTGTCAATGATAAGATATGTAGTATAATTATATAAACAGAATAGGAGGGGCGTGAAATGAGAAAGCTTACGCTTGTGGTTTTTTGTTTGTTTATTTGTGGATGCGTCGCGACTTCTAAGACAGTAGAAAAAAAATCCTTGCCTGGAAAAACCGTTATCCCTGAGAAAGTAGAAACTGTTGCTCCTGCCGCGGAAGCTCCCGCGCCAATGGTGCCTGAGGTTACGCGTGAGACTGTAATGCCTGAGACGCCTCCAGCGATAGAAGAAGTCCATAAAAAGGTGCTTACCTATTCGCAGATCACGAATTTATTGAGTAAATTTATTGATATCCAGCCGGTAAATGACGCGTCAGGACAGCCCAGGTACATAGGGACATCAGAGAGTGGATTTGTAACCCTGGGGATAATAGGAGATAAGCAGAACATTACAACCTCTTCCCTGAAATTATATTATCCGATAGATATCCCAGCTCCTGAAGTAGACCTGAATAACGCGATGATGATCAGGTTCTTAAAGAATGTAGCTCCTGAAATCGAAGACTGGCCGGTAAGGGCTTCTGCCATGGCGAATAGGCTATATGCTATTCAATCCGCGAGGATACAGGAAGGCGTTGTGCTGCGTGACGTAATGATACAGGTTATTTACGACAAAGACGAATACTCCATAAGCATAATAGTGACCCCAAATAATTCCTAGACATGCGCTTTTTTGCCGCTGTTTCATGTTCGAACTGCTAAAGGTAAATTTTCCCCTTGTCATAACATCTGCTAAATGGTATAATTTTTATCTTAAAGGCGGAACGGGGGCCTATAGCTCAGCTCGGTTAGAGCACCTGACTCATAATCAGGGTGTCCAAGGTTCAAATCCTTGTGGGCCCACCAAATTTTGCTTCGGAAAATTTCAGGGCGATTAGCTCAGTTGGTTGGAGCGCTGCCCTCACATGGCAGAGGTCACTGGTTCGAGTCCAGTATCGCCCACCAGATTTTACGCAGCAAAATCTGTTCCGAGCAGTTCAAGGGCTTAAATATATATCGCGAGGGGTTAAAATTCGGTCATTGATTTTTAAATAAGGAGGTTTTTTGAGCGAGCCTAAGTCGGTTAAGGAGCAGGTCAGTTTTTTAATAAAACTTCAGGTTATTGACTCCAAAATTTACGCTTTGGACATGGAAAAGAACGAGATACCTGTGCGTATCAAGGCGATAGAAGACTCCCTGGAAGCCAAAAAAACAGGTATTAAGCAGGCAGAAGAGAATCTCAAGGCGCTGCAGGTAAAGTTAAAAGACAACGAAGTGAGCTTACAGCAGAAGGAAGAGCAAGTAAAAAAATTGCAGGGCCAGCTTTTTCAGCTAAAGACTAACAAAGAATATACTACTATGTTAACGGAGATAGGCGGGATAAAAGCTGACAACTCTATGATGGAGGAAGAGATAATAAAATCGATGGACGCTATAGAGGCTGCCAAGAAAAATCTGCAGGCGGAAAGGGAATTGTTTAAAAAAGAAGAAGCCGATGCGGCAAAGGAAAAAGAAAGAGTCAGTGTAAGGCTTAAAGAGATAGAATCAGCGCTTTCCGTGTTTTACTCGGAAAGGGAGGCTATTATACCTAATATCGAAAAGCAGACGCTTCTTAGGTATGAAAAAGTGCTTAAGAACAGGGATGGATTAGGACTGGTCAGCGTGGAAGACGGAGCATGCGGAGGCTGTCACATGAACCTTCCCCCTCAGGTAGTAAGCGAAGTTAAGATCAGGGATAAGATTGTTATTTGCGGAAACTGTTTACGTATTTTATACATAGATGAAAATGCCGAAATCAATTGATATTTTTGTGGACGGAGCCTCAAGAGGAAATCCCGGACCTTCGGGCATAGGGGTGGTTTTTTTTGATGAAAATAAAAATGTCGTCAAGAGGATGTTTAAATTTATAGGAAATACGACGAATAACATCGCTGAGTATGCGGCGCTTATTTATGGGATGCAAGAAGCGCTTATCGACAGATATGAAAAAGTCAGTGTAAGTTCTGACAGTGAATTAATGACGAGACAACTCCGCGGCGAATACAAAGTAAAGAATGAGAACCTTAGGTTTTATCATGAGCAATTTTTACACCTTTCACGCGGTTTTGACGAGGTAAAGATCTTTACTATAGGCAGAAAAGATAATAAAGAAGCGGATAGGCTTGCTAACAGAGCATTAGACGCTAGAGTAGACAGTTCACTGAAATTAGAATAGGCGCAGGCTGGACGGTCGCCCCGCACCTTTTTAATATTCGAATTACGTATTTAGCATTTTGAATATATAAAAGGTGCGGGGAGGAAAGTCCGGGCTCTACAGGGCAGCGTAGCGGGTAATTCCCGTCTCCCGCACCTTTTATATATTCAAATTACCTGATCCAATATTTTGAATCTATGAAAAGGTGCGGGACGGATAAGAGCCACAGAGACGAGTCTCCCGCACCTTTTTATCATTCAAATCGGGTATTAAATTTTTGAATACATAAAAGGTGCGGGAGGGTGAAACGCGGCAATCTCTACGCGGAGCAAAACCAAATAGGTCTCGCCGTAAGAATGGCCCGTTCATAAGGGCGAGACGGGTAGGTCGCATGATCCTGACAGCAATGTCAGGGCAAGATAGATGATCGTTACCCCGCACCTTTTTATCTATTCAAATTACCTGATCCAATATTTTGAATATATAAAAGGTGCGGGGGAACAGAACCCGGCTTATAGGCCTGTGCCTTTCTTTTTTACCTCCCACATCCCGCCCTTGTATTTCAAGAAGATATATGCTATATTTACTCATAATGCGTTACTTAGCCTTAGTTTTAATGCTGATATTTACAATTACCGGAACCCTTTTTGCTGATACGGTTTACACGAAAGATGGGAAAAGCCTCAAGGGCCTGGTAGTGGACGAATATGCTGACAGGATCACGCTGAGCACTGTCGACGGGGAAAAAGATATTTTGCGCGGCGGCATTGAAAGAATAGAATATGACGCTCCTGAATTGAATTTTATACAGCTTGGCAGGGATTTTGATGCTAAAGGTTGGTATGAAAAAGCCAGTTTTTATTATAAAAAGGCAATGGAAATAAACCCTGACAATAAAGAAGCGAGAGAGGCATATCTGGCCAGTCATGCCAAGATGTGGAGACAAGAAGAAAGGATGACAAAAAAAGAATTGGCTCGTCAGGGCATGGTTATGGATTGGTGGAAGAATAAATACAAAAAACAGGAGCCTAAAGCGAAAGACAAGTCATCCTTATTAAAAGAGACTGTCGGTATTTCCCTTGAGGAAAAAGAAGGCACTTTTATAATAACAGATACTGTCCCGTATTCCAGCGCTTATAAGTCGGAAATACGCGAAGGAGACCTGCTTGTGGGCATATGGGGCGATCTTGTCAGGTATAGTAGCATGGAAGACGTGCTGGATGAATTATTGGGGCCTAAATATTCCGAGGTCAGAGTATTAATAGAGAAAAAGATAGTCATCATGACAGAGTACAGCGCCGCTGATATTTATGATGATCTTGGGATCTTACTGGGTTTTGAGTATGAAGGCCTTGTGGTAAAGGAAACACTTTCGGGTAAAATAGGAGAATCATCGGGGTTTAGGCAGGGTGATCTTATAATGACAATAGACGGAAATTCGACCAGGTATCTTTCCATGGACAGCGTTATTGCTTTGATAAGAAGCGCCAAAAGTTCCAAAGAGCTTGTTTTTACCGTCAGGAGAAGGGTTAATTTGAGAAGAGAGGGGAAATAATGTCCGCGAAACCCGCTTTTAGGAGAAAACAATATTTAATAAAACACGGGCTACAGTTTCGGTATATAGGGATAGTTTTCGCGCTGGCTATTTTAACGTCGATAATTACCGGTTATACGGTATTCGCTACAGGATGGACTTTGCTGGGCGAAAAACTTGCCAGCGTGTATCCGCAGGGACGGCTTATATATGTGTTAAAAGCCGCCAATGTCGCGCTGATAAGGAATCTTTTGCTTTCTTCGCCGTTCATATTTTTTCTCGCGCTTTTCTTTTCGCATAAGATAGCGGGTCCTGTATATAAGATCGAAAAAAGCATGGCTGAGATAGCCAGGGGTAATCTTGTGCTTAGGGTTAAGTTGAGGCGCGGAGACGAACTTAAGGATTTTGCCGAAGAGATAAACAGGATGACAGAAGCCCTTGAAAAATTGGTAATAGTGAATAAAGGCACGAATTCAAAAGTCATGCAGGGGCTTGATAGGTTAAAGAGCCTGGCTTCTGAGTCCACCCTTGACCGCATAAAGATAGAATCTTCCATAAACGAACTCCAGGGGATCCTTACTGACCTAAATGCCTCATTGAATAAATGGACTACCTCATAGCTTAACTTCACAACAGTGCATTGCAGTTTTGTGAAGTTAGATAGCGTAAAATAGTTTGCTGACTTTTGTATGACTGAGTTTTTATTGCTGTTCTCGACTCACTGCGTTCGCTCGAACAATATTAAACCCCAAGCAAAGTCCTGAGCCTGTCCCGAAGTATCGGGATATAATCGAAGGACAATATTCTTCGAGCGGAGTCCCGAAGTATCGGGACGAAGTCGAGAAGATATAAAGTCAGCAGAGTTTATTATGATATCTGAAGTTAAGCGAGATTGACAACGTTTATTTTCTTTGTTATACTGGCAGGCACGTATGAGAATCTGCCATGTTATAACAAAGCCTGAGCTTGGCGGCGCGCAACTCTCCACTCTTAATATCCTGGCAAATCTGCCGAAAGACAAATGTGAGCTATTTTTTGTCACTTCTTCCGAAGGTATTCTGAAATCAGAATTTAAGGGCCTGAAAGGCGTGAGGTCTTTTTTCTCACCGTTTTTGGTCAGACAAATTAACCCCCTTTATGATATATTGGCATTAATACATATATATCTTATATATATACGCTATGGTGTTTCTCTCGCGCATACCCATAGTTCAAAGGCAGGTATAATAGGACGATGGGCGGCAAAGTTTGCCGGAGTTCCTCGCATAGTACATACCGTACATGGATGGTCATTTAACGACTATCAACCTTTGGCCGTGAGGAAAATTTTTATATTTTTAGAGAGGATAACGGCTGTTTTTACGACAAGAATTATCTGTGTCTCAAAGAGAGATATGGAAATTGGGATAAAATATAACATAGCCCCCAAAGAAAAATTCGCGCTTATAAAATATGGTGTATCGCTTACTGATTTTCAGGTGAGTCCGGTTAAAAACTCTAAAAAGAGAGAAGAATTAGGGATCAGGAATAATGACCCTGTAATAGGAATGATAGCCTGCCTTAAGCCTCAAAAATCTCCGTTGGATTACATCAATGCGGCCATAAATATTTACGCAAAAATACCTAATGTAAATTTTTTATTGGTCGGTGACGGTGTTTTAAGGGAAAAATGCAAAAGAGCGCTGGCTGTTTCATCTCTCAATGGAAGATTTATTCTTACCGGATGGAGAAGGGATGTTTCTGAAATAATGGATATCCTGGATATCGTTGTCCTGACGAGCAAGTGGGAGGGCATGCCTATAGCGATAATAGAGGCCCTTTCCAAAGGATGCCCGGTAGTCGCTACTAATGCGGGTGGAACTCCGGAGTTACTGAAGGACAGCATTACCGGATACCTTACGCGTCCGGGAGCGCCCCAGGAAATCACTGACAGAGTGCTGGAAATGCTCAGTAACCCAGAGAGACTGCTGAAAATGAAACAAGAAGCAGCTTTATCAATAGGGCCTTCTTTCGGGATAGACAGGATGGTCAGCGAAGTGGAGAGCTTATACAGGGGGTCGATATGATATATGTGGTTATCTTTTTTATTGCTTTTGTTCTCTCGCTTTTTTTTCTCCCCATCACCATGAAGATCAGCAAAAAATATAATATTTTTTCCAAGTCCAGGGATAATACCGGGGCTAAGCCCTGCCTGGGCGGTATAGGAATATTCGCGGCTTTTTTATTAGCTATCCTGGCGGCCTGGTTGTTTAGGGTGCCGCTGGGCAGCAAGGCTTTAGGGCTATTGCTGGCTTCAGGTATAATAATCTCATTAGGGATCATAGATGACGCTAAAGACCTCATGCCGCTATTAAAGATAGCGGTCGAATTTTTTGCGATAGCGCTTTTACTGTCTTTTGGTTTTATCACAAAAATAGCGGTATTGCCTGTATGGGTGAATTTCTTTATTTCACTCGTGTGGATACTTTTTATTACCAACGCGTTCAATCTCCTTGATATTTTGGATGGCCTGACATCCGGACTTGTGGTCATTATTTCATTTACGTTATTCGTTATATCCCTGATAAATAGGGACGTATTTTCAAGCATTATCTTAATGGCGCTCATAGGTTCCCATATCGGTTTTCTGAGATATAATTATCCCCCCGCGAAGGTTTATATGGGAGATACGGGAAGTCTTTTTTCAGGGTTTTTGCTGGCAGTGATCGCCATAAACATAAGTTACGCGCCTATTGAGAGGCCCATAGCCCTGGTAACGCCCATACTCGCGATGAGCCTACCTATCTATGATACTCTGTTTTTGATAATAGTGCGCATGAAAAAACACCGGCCTATATTCAAAAAAACAGAGGACCATTTAGCGTTGAGGCTTATAACCATGGGTTGCAGTCCCAGTAAAAGTTTATGGATAATGTATATGTTAAGTATATTTTTGGCTTTCGCGTCACTGGTTGTTATGCTCAGTTCTAATCTTAAGGGAATTGCTGTAATAGCGGTCGTGTCGGCGGCATTTATTTTTATAGGTAAAAAAGTAGGGGTGGTCAAGGTAAAATGATCAGGAATAACGGAAAAGACGATATTTTGATATTGGGAGCGGGCCTGGCAGGGCTTAGCGCGGCCTATCATTTAAAAAAGAATTATTCTTTATATGAAAAAGAAGATGAGCCCGGAGGCATGACGAGATCCGTACGTAAAGACGGTTATGTATTCGACTATGACGGGCATCTCTTGTATTTCAGGAATGAATATACGTCTCTGCTCATGAATAAACTCCTTGACGGGAACCTCGCGCCTCATAAGAGGAGTTCGTGGATATATTCAAACGGTAGTTATACACAATATCCTTTTCAGGCGAATTTTTATGGACTGCCGAGTAACGTCGTAAAAGATTGCCTTGTGGGCCTTATAAAAGCTCAGACCAGCGCGCCAAAGTCAGACGCGGGCCAGAATGGGAATTTTGAGAATTGGATGCGGAATGTCTTTGGCTCTGGCATATCAGAATTTTTTATGCTGCCATATAACAGAAAATTTTGGACCATTGAACCTAGGGATCTTACATGTGATTGGATGCAGGGATTTGTCCCGGTGCCGAGTCTTGAAGATACGGTTACGGGAGCCATATCTAACAGCGCGAAATTGCACGGTTACAACGCCAGATTCTGGTACCCCGTAAAAGGCGGCATATCCGAGATCGTGGAGGCATTTTCACGAAAAGTCAATAATCTGCATGTTAATAAAAAGGTAATCACTTTGGATCAATACAGGAAGGAAGTCATCTTTGAGGATGGCACGATAAAAAGTTTTAAGAAATTAATTACGACTATTCCGATGCCCGAGCTTTCCAAAATACTGGTGGATCTTCCTAAGCAGGTAAAGCAGGCATTCTCAATGCTTAGGTTTACTTCCATATTCGTGGTCAACCTGGGCATTAAAAGAGATGATGTTACGGATAAGCACTGGGTTTATTATCCCGGCGATAACATAGTTTTTTACAGGACAGGCTTTCCCACTAATTTTTCAGTAGACGTGGCTCCCCCCAAGAGGACATCTGTTTACGCGGAAATATCTTATTCTGACAATAAGAAGATAGATAAGGATAAGGCAATAGCCGATACCATAAAGAATCTGACGGAGCTGGGAATGATCAGGGATGAAAAAGATATAGAACTTTGCCTTCCGATGGATATCAAGTATGGTTATGTTATTTACGATTCAAACAGGAATAAGGCGGTCCAGATAATAAAAAAATATCTCAAGCGTTTCGGTATCCATGCCACAGGCAGGTATGGTAGCTGGAGTTATATGTCTATGGAAGACGTGATCCTGGAAGGAAAGGAGATAGCGGAATGCCTGTCTATATCTTAGGCATATCTTGTTTTTATCATGACAGCGCCGCGGCCCTTATCAAGGACGGGGATATAGTAGCCGCGGCCCAAGAGGAGCGCTTTAGCCGCAAGAAACACGATTTTGATTTTCCGGCCAACGCGGTAGATTATTGCCTTCGGTCAGCAGGCATAAAATCGTCAGACCTTTCTTTCGTGGTATTTTATGATAAGCCGCTTTTGAAATTAGAAAGGATACTTTTTACGTATCTTTTTTACGCGCCCGCAGGTTTAAGGTCTTTTTATAAGGCTATTCCCCTGTGGCTTAAAGAGAGATTATGGATACCGCATTTAATATCAGACAAGATGAGTTTTCATAAGGACATTTTGTTTACCGAGCACCATGAGTCTCATGCTGCCTCGGCGTTCTACCCGTCACCTTTTGAGGAAGCCGCTATCCTGACGATGGATGGCGTTGGGGAATGGGCAACGACAAGCTTTGGCGTAGGTAAAGATAATGATTTTGACCTATCGCATGAAATAAGATTTCCGCATTCGCTGGGCCTTTTATATTCAGCGGTCACTTGTTACGCGGGATTCAAGGTCAATTCAGCGGAGTACAAGGTGATGGGTTTGGCGCCTTACGGAGAGCCTGAGTATAAAGACTTGATATTAAAGGAGCTTATAGACCTGAAAGATGATGGCTCTTTCAGGTTGAACATGAAATATTTTAATTATTGCGCGGGCCTTACTATGACTAATAAGAAATTTAATAAATTGTTCGGAGGCCCTCCAAGGAAAGTTGAAACTAAGATCACGCAGAAGGAAATGAACCTGGCCAGGTCAGTGCAGGCTGTTACTGAAGAAGTAATGCTTAAAGTTACGAGACATATCCATAAAATTACAGGACAAAAGAACCTTTGCCTTGCCGGAGGCGTTGCTCTTAATTGCGTGGGTAATGGCAGGATACTTAGAGAGAGTCCTTTTGAGCGGGTCTGGGTGCAGCCAGCGGCAGGAGATGCCGGAGGCGCGCTTGGCGCGGCGCTCAGAATCTGGTATAAATATTTGGGCAATGAACGCGTGGCGGACGGTGTCAAAGACGTCCAGAAAGGGTCTTTGCTGGGGCCTGAATATTCAGACGCCTATATAGAGGATTATTTAAAAAACAGCGGTATCCCATATCAAAAATATGACCGCAAGGAATTATTGAAAACAACAGCAAGTTTCATAGCCGCGGGTAAGGTTATAGGCTGGTTCCAGGGCAGGATGGAGTTTGGGCCGCGAGCGCTCGGCGCGAGAAGCATAATAGGGGACGCGCGTTCTCCGGAGATGCAATCCCGTATGAACCTTAAGATAAAGTTCAGGGAATCTTTCAGGCCTTTTGCCCCGAGTGTCCTGGCTGAAAAAGCCGGTGATTATTTTGATATCAATAGCGAGAGCCCATATATGTTAATGGTAGCGAATGTCAGGGGGGATAAATTAAAAGTGAATGCGGGCGAAGAGAGTAAAGGATTTGATAGGTTAAAAACAATACGTTCTGAGATCCCGGCTGTTACCCATGTGGATAATTCAGCCAGGGTACAGACTGTGTCCAGGGATGGCAGCAACGAGATGTATTATGGGCTCCTGAGTGAGCTTTATGAGCATACAGGGTGCCCTGTGACGATAAATACATCTTTTAATGTAAGGGGCGAGCCTATAGTTTGCAGTCCCGAGGACGCGTATAGATGTTTTATGCGCACAGGCATGGATCATCTTGTAATGGGAAGCTTTATATTAGACAAGAAAGTCCAACCCCAACAAAAACATGGGGAAAAAGAATATTTTGAACTGGATTAGCTATGTTCGAGGCTAAGCCTCGAACATGCATGAGAGAGGTTTTATTAGATGAGGATATTTGGTTTTCGTTTGGCTTTGGGGTTGAATGTGGCTGGATGCATTATGTTTCACCGGGGGAAGGGGCATTTTATCTGGTTTACAGGAGCAGGTGTTTTAGTTTTAATGTTTGCTATCCTGTTTCCCGGAGCGCTGAAGCCGCTTAAAAAGATCCTGGATTTTCTGATCTTACTGATAGGGCGCATAGTCAATGCTATAAGCATGGCAATTGCTTTTTACCTGATATTTACCCCTATAGCGATATTACTGAGGCTATTCAGGAAAGATATCCTGGGTAACAGGCCCCGTGAATCTTATTGGAGCAAAAGGAACAGCGCCGTATTTTCAAAAGAATCTTACAGTCGCATGGGATAGCCATGATAATGAATAAAAAACCTTTGATATCAGTTATTATAGTAGGTTATAACGCCGCGGGGCATATCGCGGGTTGTATTGATTCTGTCTATGTCCAGAGCTATGGTAACTTTGAGATAATATTCGTGGACAATGGCTCTGTTGACAATACAGGAGACATATTAAAACTATACCCGGGCATAAAAGTAATAAAAAATAAAGAAAACAAAGGTTTTGCCGCCGCCAATAACCAGGGCATTAAGGCATCAGCGGGAGAATATGTCCTTACTCTGAACAGCGATGTGATATTGGATAAGGGCTTCTTGTCTGAGATGGAGAAAGCGGCTAAGGAAGAAGGCGCGGCGCTTTTATCAGGCAAGATCCTCAGGGGGAGGGAAAAGGCCATAGATTCTACGGGGCTTGTGCTGTCGCGGCTATACAGGTTTTTTGACAGGGGAAGCGGTGAAATTGACACCGGGCAGTATGACAAGAAACGCGATATCTTTGGCCCATGCGCCGCCGCGGCTTTGTACAAAAGAGAGATGTTGGAGGATATAAAACAGGGCGGAGAATATTTTGACGAAGCTTTCTTTTTTCTGGGAGAGGATTTTGATCTGGCATATCGGGCCGGAAAGAAGGGATGGAAAGCAGGGTTCGTGCCGGATGCTGTATGTTACCACACGAGGAACAGCACGAGATTTAATAATAAGTTCAGGCAATACCTTTCTTTCCGGAACAGGTTTTTCTTTTTGATAAAGAATAATATTCTGAATTTCAGGTATATTCCGGTTTTTCTTGTATATGACATGCCGAGATTTTTATACATGCTGTTTATAAACAGGTATACACTCAAGGCGGTGAGGGAGATATTTGATTTTGCCGGAAAGATCAGTGTATCCGGAGCATCGCGCGCGGGCGCAAAACCGCATATTCTCAGTATTGTCCAGAGATACCATCCCGCGATAGGCGGCGCGGAGGCATACATAAAGGAAATTTCCGAAAGATCAGTGAAAGACGGCTGTAAGGCCACTGTATTTACCACTGACGCGTGGGACCTGGAGCACCTGTGGAAGCGCGGCAAACGCAGTATAAAATGCCGCAAGGAAACCTGTAAAGGTGTCACCATAGAACGTTTTAAAGCGGTTAAGTTCCCTTTTCATAATATTTTGATGAGGGTTATGTATCAACTGCCGTTTTTGCCAGCAAAAGCGCTTTTTTCTTTGCCGTCTCCGGTCGTACCGTCTTTGTGGAAAAGATTATTTTTTGGGAACAAAGATAATTTTGACGCCATACATGTATCGGCTTTTCCTTATAATTCGCTGGTATACATGGGCATACGATATGCTAAGAAACATAAGATCCCTGTGATATGTACGCCGTTCATCCATCTCGGAGAGCGCGAAAATAACGAGGTCAGTAAATATTACACGAGGGCTTTCCAGATCAGGCTCCTTGAGAAGTGCGATAGGATAATCCTCCAGACATCCGTAGAGCGCGATTACCTAAGGAAAGCCGGCATAGACCATAAAAAACTCTTTATAGTCGGGCAGGGCATTAATACTGAGGATATACTGGGAGGTAATAGCGACCGATTTAGGCAAAGATTTAATATTACTGAGAAAAAAATAGTTTTTCATGTCGCGGCAAAATCACGCGACAAGGGCACCTTTCATCTGGTCGAGGCAATGAAGGATATCTGGAAAAAAGATGAAGATGTAAAATTAGTTTTGGCGGGGCCGCCAATGGAAGAATTCAGCCGCTATTTTTCAGGCGAGAGCGCTTTTGTCAAGGGAAAGACCCTTGAGATAGACTATGTGACAGGGGATGACAAAAAAGACCTTTTCGCCGCAGGCGACATCTTTGTCATGCCGTCGCGCACAGATTCCTTCGGGATAGTTTTTCTGGAAGCCTGGGCAAATAAAAAACCCGTAATAGGCGCAAGGGCAGGAGGAGTGACGGAAGTCATCAGGCATGGAGAGGATGGTTTTCTCGTGAAATTCGGGGATACACAAGAAATATCGCAGTCTATTAAGAAATTGCTGTATGATGAGGGCCTTGCTAAAGATATGGGTGCTAAAGGTTCTTTAAAAGTGCAAAATGGTCTAAAATGGGAAGATAGGTATAGTGACATTAAACAGCTTTTTTAATATAAACCTATGGTTTCTGTAATTATACCGGCGTATAACGGCGAGAAGATAATAGGAAAGTGCCTTGATTCAGTATTGATGTCGTCCGTTGCCGATGGCTACGAGGTGATCGTTATAGACGATGGTTCAAGTGACGGGACTGAGGAAACTTTGGAGGGATATAAATCAAAAGGCGTGGTTCTTTTGAAAAACGCGAAAAATCTGGGGTTTGCGAAAACTGTAAAAAGAGGGGTACTTGCGTCAAAAGGGGATGTGGTAGTTTTTTTGAATATGGATACTGTCGTGGAACCCGGCTGGTTAAACGGTCTTGTTGAACCTTTGTTTAAAGATGGAATGGTAGGAATTACCGGATCCAAAATCCTGTCCATGAGC
>JAHIUV010000016.1 GCA_018817035.1 Candidatus Omnitrophota bacterium
AAGAGCAGCCCGCCAAAAGAGATATTGGGTAAGCGCGTAAAAGAACTTAAGTCTTTCGACGGGTATAAGTTCATCCTTGAGGATGACAGCTGGTTTATCATGAGGCTTTCCGGCACAGAGCCGATATTAAGGATATACGCCGAGACTTCCAGCGACAAAATGTCAGAGGACTACCTGGCATTCGGAAAAAAACTAGCCCTAAACATATCGTAACTTCACAAAACTGCAATGCACTGTGAAGTTAAGGATAAAATATCATTATGGATAAGAGCAAGATACGCAATTTTTGCATAATAGCCCATATAGACCACGGTAAATCCACGCTTGCCGACAGGATGCTGCAGTTTACCCATACCGTGGAGGACAGGCTGTTCAGGGAACAGGTCCTCGACACCATGGATCTCGAAAGAGAACGCGGCATTACCATTAAAGCGAGCGCCGTAAGGATGTCATACCTGGCTAAAGACGGTGAAGTCTACGAATTAAACCTTATTGATACTCCTGGCCACGTGGATTTCAGCTATGAAGTCTCAAAGTCACTCTCCGCGTGCGAAGGCGCGGTGCTTCTCGTTGACGCGGGGCAGGGCGTTGAGGCGCAGACAGTCGCCAATCTCCAGCACGCCCTCGAAAAAGACCTGAAAATAATCCCTGTCATAAACAAGATCGACCTCCTGAGCGCGGAACCCGAAAGAATAAAACAGGAGATACACTCTGTGCTAAAGATAGAAGAAAAAGACGTTATCCTGGCAAGTGCCAAAGAGGGCACAGGCGTAGAGGATATCCTGGAAAGAATAGTAAGGGATGTTCCGCCGCCTTCAGGCAATAATGACGACCCCTTGCAGGCGCTGATATTTGATTCTGAATACAACACTTATCGCGGCGTCATTATCTACGTCAGGGTAGTGAATGGGTTATTGCGAAAAGGCATGAATATCATCACGATGTCCTCAGGAAAAAAATATGAGATCCAGGAAGTGGGTATCTTCAGGCCTGCCATGGAGCCGGTAGATTTGCTTTCGTGCGGAGAAGTAGGTTACCTAACATGCCAGATCAAGGATGCGAAAGACGTGACGAGCGGCGACACTGTCACTGAATTAAGCCGCCCCGCCGCCAAACCACTGCCGGGCTATAAACAATTAAAATCAATGGTCTTCTGCGGCATATATCCCATAAACCCAAAAGATTTTAATTCCCTGAAAAATGCCGTGGATAAATTAAAATTAAGCGATTCGTCATTTGTTTATGAGGTCGAAAGTTCGCAGTCTCTTGGTTTTGGGTACAGGTGCGGTTTTCTTGGGCTCCTCCACATGGAAATAGTGCAGGAACGCCTCGAGAGGGAATATGACCTTGACCTTGTCCTTACCACGCCGAGTGTCGTCTATAAAGTCAAAGATAAAAAGAACGCCCTGATAGAAGTGGAAAACCCCAGCAAACTTCCTGAGCCCCAGGACATCATAGAGATCCTGGAACCCTATACGATCACTTATATAATGATCCCCCAGGACAGCCTGAGCATGGTAATAGATTTTTGTAAATCAAAAAGAGGCGAGTATGTGTCCACGGATTATATTTCCCAGGCCAAGGTAAAGTTAGTTTTTGAGATGCCCTTGTCGGAACTGATCGTTGATTTTTACGACAAGATAAAATCCATGACCAGGGGCTATGGCTCGCTGGATTATGAATTGACCGACTACAGGCCCAGCAAACTCGTAAAACTTGATATATTGATAAACGACCAGTCCTGCGAGGCACTTTCATCCATTGTCCACAATGAAAAAGCCCAGTTCAAAGGCAGGGCGCTCGCCGAGAAATTAAGAGAACTTATCCCGCGGCAACTCTTTGAGGTGATAATACAGGCAGCCATAGGAGGCAAGATCCTTGCCAGGTCGCGCGTTGCCCCTCTTTCTAAACATGTTACAAGCAAATGCTACGGAGGGGATATCACAAGAAAACGTAAACTCTGGGCAAAGCAAAAAGAAGGCAAAAAACGCCTGAAACAATTCGGAAAAGTACAGATCCCCCAAGAGGCATTCTTGGCCGCATTGAAAATATAGCCCCGCACCTTTCTGTGTATGTATAATATGCAAAAGGTGCGGGATCATTTGAGGAGGCACAATGAACAGTAAAATGCGCTATTTAATGAAAGAATGGGTAGAGCCGATAGTCATAGCCGTGATACTGGCGCTCATAATAAGGACATTTATCGTCCAGGCATTTAAGATCCCGACAGGCTCCATGAGGCCCACGCTTATGGAGGGGGACAGGATCCTGGTCAATAAATTCATCTATAAATTCACGAAACCCAAAAGAAGCGACATAATCGTATTTATCTCCCCTGAGGATAAGAAAAAAGATTTTATAAAAAGGCTCATTGGCTTGTCAGGAGAAAACGTAGAAATATCCAACGGCACGATACTAATAAACGGCAAAGCAGTGGACCCTGATTCAGTAATGAAGGAAAGATATTATTATAATAGAGGGGATTTTGGCGAGAAGGGCCAGATAATAGAAGTGCCCGAAGACGCGTATTACGCCCTGGGAGACAACAGCATCTCCAGCCGCGACAGCAGATACTGGGGCTTTTTACCAAAAAAATACCTGATAGGCAAAGCCTTCCTGATCTACTGGCCGCCCACGAGGATAAGGATATTAAGGTAATCGGTAAATTAACAAGAGTATATTGAAATTTTTATTGTTCGAGCGAAGTCCGCCGAAAGCGGACGTAGTCGAGAACATGACCTACTTCTCGACTCACTTTGTTCGCTCGAAGAATAATGCCCCTTACAACCCACCGAGATTATATATTAAGGTAGGAATTTCTTGTCAATACCTTCAAAATAGGGTATAATATTAAAGGAAATAACATAAAAGAACAAGGATATTTTTTTTGGTAAATTAATATGATGATTAATAAAGTTTTATCAATCAAAATAACGGCTTTGATTATTTTGGCAAGTTTTACATTTGCTGCCATAGCCCCGCCTGCCTCTGCCTTAAGGATCCCGGTTAACGGAGAAAAAACGCACCGCCAGAAAAAAGTCATAGTAAACCGTGTTTTAAATCTCATCAAAGGGAAAAACCCTTTAAGCGCAAAGGAGATAGCGTTTATAAACAACGAAAACCCCGACATATTAATTATAAACGAAAAATCAAAAAACTTTAGAATAACATCTTTTGCCAAAATAGGTGATATTCGCGGAAAAATTTACGAACTTAACGGGGAATTTCAGGGTTGTCAATACGCATTAGTCGCCAAGAATAGGCCGCAATTTAACGATATCATATCCAAGATACGTAATAAAATAACTGTTTTGTCCTTTTTGGGTTTAGCTACAGGGGCCCTGATTTTAAATGTCAAATCCAGCTCCGCTAAAACACCTATCTCACCAGAATACAATATATCTTACAAGGCAAAGCAGAATAAATCCGATTCTGTCAAAGTCATTGATAATATCGGAAGTTACTACTTAAAATACCAGGACAATATAATAGAGACATCTGAAAAAAGGTCAGTGCATATTCTTACAGACATAAGCGCCCCGTCACTAAATAAGACCATCCATTGGAAGTGGTCAAAGGAAGGAGATTCTTGGACAACGAAACAATGGGACGGCGGAGAAGAGACCATAGACCTGTCAGAAGATATTGATAATTCGATTTTCAGGTTCGCGATATCAGGAACTCCATATGCTGTATATAAAATTATATTTGAGGATGCCCAGGGGCGACGCATAGAGTTCTTATCTACGGAAAACCTCGGTACTCTATACGCCGAACAATACAGCCTCATCAGGCTTGACGCGTTAAGGGATCGTGACCCGTCTTTTAATTGGAACGCGGTAAGGCCCCCTATATTTGAAGCAGTATCTTCAGAGGCAGATGTTTTTATCACGAATATAGAAATTTTAAATGTCAAAGCCGCCCGGGAAAGAGGCATTTCCATAGGCTTGTTCTATCACACGGATGAAATACCGGGGAATGATTTTTATCCCCATGAAGGTTATGCAGGAAGCGCTATTCCCGGAGGAAGAGCTCCTGCGAGCGTCTTGTCTTTTAGCAGTCTTTTGCATCGCGACCCGTATGAAATGCTGGGATTATGGAATAATCTGCTTTCCGGACAAGTGCCACATGAAGTATTGGAAATATGGCCTCCTTCTGAAGGCTCTTCGACCAAAAGCGCCAAAGACAAAGATGGATATCTCGAGCTTCTCAGAAAAAACGCCTTGGAAATAAAAGCGCGGATACTTTTAGGAGAAAAGATAGACACGAAATCATTGAAATCAGCCGCAGGAGAATCTGTTTTTAAACGCGTAATAAGCGGAGAATTCGATGATCATTTTGTACAAAGAGCACTGGCTGCCAAAGAATACAATAAACCTGTTTTACTGCGCTTTTTTCACGAGATGATGGGAGGCTGGTATCCCTGGTCGATATATAACGAGGATGATGTTAAAGATTTTATTGAGGCATGGAAGCATGTAGTAAGGATATACAGGCAAAATGGCGCTACTAATGTTGCTTTTGGCCTGTCTCCGCATACGTACGAACCTGACTATCTTCCTCAAACAAGGAAGTTTCAAACCCTTGATAATATCCTATGGCATCTTCTTAATGACGAAGAAAAGCCTTTTGTAGATTTCGTAGGGATAGATGCCTATAGCTATCCTCCTGAAGGAGGCTATTTTAATCAGCTTACTACAGATTGCTTTGAAACTGTGAAGAAACATAATATTCCTGTTATCATGGGAGAAATGAGCTCTGCCATGTCGACAGAAGATAAATATAAATTCTGGAATTACTTGAGAACCGATTTAAAGAACGGCATGTTCCCTGAGCTCGATATAACAATATTCAGCATAGCAAAAGAAGAAAACGGCAGCTTGAAAGATTTTCATCCACCTGAGGCGCTAATGAACGAATGGGGAACTGACGATTTTTTTGCGCCAAATACTTACAAAGACCTTCCTGGTAAAGGGTCTAACAGGAATAGTGCTATCCCTGAAACAACTTTACCGCGAGAAATCCCCAGGATGGCTAATTGGGTAGTCAATGGTGAAAGCTCTCAGCGGTTCACTGTCTTACCAGGGGGAGAATTTGAAGAATGTTTTTGGCAAAAATGGAATGAAAACACATACTGCGGCAATGGAGTAGATCTTAAGCCTTTTGAGCTAACCGACGATAATTATTCGGATTTCGAATTCATCATACCCTTACAGGTATTTGAAGGAGAGTTTCATTTTATCTTTGAAGATGACACAAACTGGCCCGGCGTAGGTAACCAGATCAGCCTGGATTCCGAAACATTACAGGATTATATCGTAGACGGGGAACTGATAATGTCTATAGATGATATAGTTAAGTTTGGGGCATTAGAACTCCATGATGGGCCATTCCTCTATGATAAATTCCACTGGGGAAACCTTATGCAGGTAAAATTCGAACTTCAAGGACAAAGAGGCAGATTGCTCAAAGGTATGCCGGCTATCCGTAAAATAATCGCTACGGCAATAGAAGATGTAAAAGAGATCAGTGAAGAGTTGAATCAAGTCTTTCCAAACCCATTCGGCCATACAGGAACAACTATACGCTATTCGGTAGCTAAACCTTCGAAAAACGTAAAAATAGAAATATTCGATGCATACGGCCAACTGATCAGGATTCTGCAAGCCGACGGAACCATAGGAGCCCATACAGTCAAATGGGATGGCCTAAGTGTTTCCGGTAACCCTATTACAGGGGGAACATATTTTATCAGGATCAATAATAATGGAAAACCCGGCCCGGCAACAAAAGTAATCAAAATAGGTAATCCGATAGGGATGTTAAACTTTCTAAGAAACGACCTGTAAAAAATAGTCAACGAATTAATTTCAGACATTGCTTTTATCCATAAAAGTGTTATAATCTACTCAAAAGGAGGGTCATGAATATGAAAAAATATACAGTTGTAGTATTGGTGCTTTTACTGGCATTTGTCGTTGGCTGCACAGGAACGCAGAAAGGCGCGGGAATAGGCACGCTGGTTGGCGCAGGAGCAGGCGCTATCATAGGGCATCAGTCTGGCCATACGGCTGAAGGCGCTCTTATAGGCGGAGCAGTAGGCGCGGCAGGCGGAGCCCTGGTCGGCGACTCAATGGAAACAAAGTTCTGCCCTGAATGCGGACAAAGCTTTGGCTCAGACGTCCAGTATTGTCCTAATGACGGAACAGAGTTAAAGCCAATACAAAAGTAATAGAAAAGCACGGTTTAACCTGTGAGTTATCAGGTGTACTTTAAAGCTTTTATCATGCACAAATATCCTTCGAGCGGAGCGAAGCGTAGTCGAGAAGCACGCTCAGAGAGTTCTCGACTCGTTTCACTCGCTCGAACAATATTGGTATACACTCCCCATTAACTCACTCATTATTACCCATAAGTCATTTCACTTGACCACCCCATCTTTAACGTGTTAAAATCTAATCTGTTATGAAAGAATTTATCATTAGATTTCTTCCTGAGAAAAGATCTGTATCCGTTGATAAAGGCACAGACCTATTAACAGCTGCCATAAGATCCGGCATAAATATCTATAATAGCTGTGGGGGAGAAGGTGTCTGCGGAAGATGCAAGGTAATCGTCAAGAAAGGCAAATACAGGACAGAGTATAGCGGCAGGATCCAGGAAAAAGAGCAAAAGAAAGGCTATGTCCTTGCCTGCAGGACTACTCCTGAATCAGACATGACAGTCCATATCCCGGAAGAATCCAGGTTAAGCGGCATTGAAGTGCTTACCGATGGGGCAAAGGCAAGTCGCCTTAGCGGACTATACACCCCTGCCGAAGACATACAGGAAGAACCGCAGCATAAAACAAAACCAAAATTATTCAAACATGGCCCTTTATCCACCAAAATATTCCTGAAATTGCCGCGCCCGTCAATTGACGATAACCTGAGCGACACTGACAGGCTTTTCAGGGAAATAAGAAAAAACCATGACATCCCCGTGATGCAGATGGGCCTCGCCAACATAAAAAAATTACCCGGGCTCCTGAGAGAAAGCAACTGGGAACTTACCGTAACCCTCGGCAACAGGAACGGCACTACAGAGATAGTAATAATCGAGCCGGGCGACCACTCCCCTGAAAATTTCGGAGTCAGCCTGGATATCGGCACCACTACAATAGTCGCATACCTGATAGACCTGAATACACAAAAAGTCCTGGCCGCCAACGCCAGCCATAATCCGCAGGTAGATTTTGGCGAAGATGTGATCTCCAGGATAATATACGCTGAAAAAGAAAAAGGCCTTGAAAAACTACACCACGCCGTTGTCGACACGGTAAACATGCTCATAGCTAACTTAGTGAATGAAAAATCGTTGACGCTCGACGACATCACAGCGGTCATGTGCGCGGGCAATACCACTATGATGCACCTTCTGCTGAAAATAGACCCGGCTTACATAAGAAAAGAACCTTATATACCGGCCGCTAACTCCATCCCTGTTATCCGCGCCGCCGAAGCCGGCATAAAGATCCATCCGCGAGGATTACTGTCCTGCATGCCTTCCATAGGAAGTTATGTCGGCGGGGACATAGTGAGTGGCATACTTGCCTCAGGCATGGATAACACAAAAGACCTCTGCCTTTTCGTGGATCTTGGCACGAACGGCGAAGTCGCGCTTGGCAATAAAGAATATTTTCTCGCGTGTTCCACTTCCGCGGGACCTTGCTTTGAGGGAGGAGGCTTGACCTCGGGCATCAGGGCAATGAAAGGCGCTATACAAAAAGTCAGCGTAAAAGATAATGCCCTCTCAATAGAGACAATAGGCGGCCTGCCGCCAAAAGGAATATGCGGTTCAGGCGCGATAGATATCATCAGCGTCTTTATGCGACATAAAATAATAGACCGTTCCGGAAAGATAAAAGATAATAAAATATGCGAGGTAAAGGAAGAGGGCAGGGTAAAAAGAATAACGCTCGTGGACAAAAAAAGTTCCGGCATCGGCAAAGAGATATGTATCGACGAGAACGACATAAAAAATATAATACACTCTAAAGGCGCCATATATACCGGCATAGAAGTGTTGCTGAAAGAAGCCGGTTACGCTAAATCCGACATCAAACATGTATTTATAGCAGGTGGACTGGGAACATCGCTGGGCATAAGGTCCGCGATCAATATCGGACTGCTTCCCGACCTACCCGAGGAGATATTCGAGTTTATGGGGAATACATCCGTGACAGGCGCCAAGATGGGTATCCTTTCGCAGGAGGCAATGGAAAAAGCGTATTCTATAGCGGAAAAAATAACATATCTTGACCTGAGCGCGAGCCCCGGCTTTATGAATAATTACAGCGCCGCGCTTTTTCTTCCGCATACCGATATAAACCTATTCCCCAGCGTAAAGGAAATCCTGTAATGCCTTACGTTATCGCCGTGGCGGGTAAAGGCGGCGTCGGGAAAACAACGATTACAGCGTTCCTTATAAGGCGCCTTTTAAATATCGGCGGCCCTGTATTGGCTATCGACGCTGACCCTAACTCAAATCTCAACACGCTGTTGGGGCTTGAATATAAGGAGACTATTGCCGACATAAGGGAAGAAGCGAAAAACCTGTCTTCCCCCGGTCTTTCCAAAAGTGATTTTTTTAACATGAGGCTCCAGGAAATAGTCATTGAGGGAAAAGGGCTGGACCTACTGGTAATGGGCAGGCCTGAGGGGTCAGGATGCTATTGTGCCGTAAACAATATCCTGAGGGAATATTTATCTCGGCTCGGAAAAAATTATAAATTTGTCGTCATAGACAATGAAGCCGGAATGGAGCACTTGAGCCGCCGCACAGCGGGCAATATCGACAAGCTGCTGTTGGTGAGCGACGCTACCATGGTCGGCATGACTTCCGCGATAAACGTTTTTGATACAGCGAAAAAAGCCGGTATAAAAATAAACAATATCTCGCTTTTGATTAATAAGTCCCGGGGCGAGCTTGACGATAAAAAGAAAATATTGATCGAAAAGTCAGGATTAAAAATAGCGGGGTACACCCCTTTCAAGCAAGAAATAGAAAAAAACAGTGAATTCGGCGGAGATCTGAGTAAAATAGGACTTAAAGAACTAGATGAAATATTCCGGGAGGTAAGTTAAATGGATAGGTTGATCGAGAAGTGGCAGGATAAAATAACCGAGGTCAGGATAGGCGCCACAAAAGAACAAGGCGGCACAAGAGGAAAAAATATCACTATCGGGGGCGAAACAGGGATTTATTTTATAAAGGACGAGGACAAGTGCCCTAATCCTCCGGCAATAGCAATGGAGGTCTGGGATATGGAGCCCTCAGAGGCCTGGTCCGAGACGCTAAAATCCTGTTTCGGCGCCGCGCTAAAAGATCCCGCTGAATGGGCAAAGATGTGCGTTGAGAAATTCTCCGCCGATATGATATGCCTCAGGCTCGCGGGTACTAACCCTGACACAAAAAACGATTCCCCTGAAAAAGCCGGTAAAACACTTGAAAAAATACTTAAAGCAGTCAGTGTGCCGCTGGTAGTCATAGGCGGCTCCTCACCTGAAAAAGATAACGAGGTCATGGTCCATTGCGCTGAAGTGTCAAGGGGCGAAAATTGCCTTTTCGGTATCGCGACCCAGGAAAATTACAAGACCCTGGCAGCGGCGTGCCTCAGCGGAGGACATTCCATTATTTCCGAGGCGCCTATAGATATAAACATCGCTAAACAGTTAAACATCCTGATCTGCGACATGCAGTTCCCCGCGGACAAGATAGTCATCCACCATGCTACAGGCGCTTTAGGCTACGGACTGGAATATACATATTCAATAATGGAAAGGACGCGCCTGGCGGGACTCTCAGGAGATAAAATGCTTTCCATGCCCATGATAAGTTTTGTAGGCCATGAGACCTGGCGCACCAAAGAAGCTAAATCAGGCGACGAAACCGCCAAAGAATGGGGCAGCGCTAAAGACAGGGGCATCCTTCTCGAATCAGCCACTGCCGCCGCGTACATAAACGTAGGCGCTGACATATTGGTAATGAATCACCCAAAGGCAGTTGAGGAAACAAAAAAAATGATAACAAAGCTGTGTAAAGCGTAAAGACAACTTGAGTTATATGATATTTTTCGAGCGGATCTTTTGACTACGCTCAGGATAAATTTCGTGAGTCGAGAAGTAAAAGCATTGGTTCTCGACAAGCTCGAACAATATTCTTCGAGCGAACGTAGTGAGTCGAGAAGAGAAGAAAGGCGTTTTCAAGCGATTTTGAGTTTAGGATTTATAAAACAAGGAGTACCTTAATGCTTATTATAGGTGAACGGATAAACGGCATGTTTAAAGACGTTGCCGAGGCTATAAAGAAAAAAGATAAAACAGCCATACAGGATCTCGCGAAAAAACAGCTTTCCTGTGGGGCCAGCGCCCTTGACGTAAATGTCGGGCCTGCTTCCGATGATCCAAAAAAAGCAATGGAATGGCTGGTCAAAGTCATAACAGAGGTGACAGATGCCCCGCTCGCTATTGATACCACCAATAAAAACGTAATGGAAGCAGGACTGGCGCTTTGCAAATCAAAGCCCATCATTAATTCAGCGAACGCCAACCAGGAAAAAATGGACTCACTCTTTGCTTTGGCAAAAAAATACAAGGCATCGATCATTGCCCTTACCATGGATAAGGCCGGTATACCCAAAGACGCTGACGGGAGGCTGGAACTGGCGATGAAAATAGTGGCTTCCGCGATGGAGCGCGATATAAACACATCGGAATTATACATAGACGCTGTCATATTGCCGGTCAATGTAGCGCAGTTTCAGGCAAAAGAAGTCCTGAGGGCCATCAGGGAAGTAAAACTGCTTTCAGACCCAGCGCCTAAAACGATCCTGGGGTTATCCAATGTGTCACAGGGCGCTCCCGCGGGACGCAAAGGACTCATAAACAGGACATTTTTATCCATGGCAATAGCCTCCGGCCTCGACGCGGCAATAATGGACGCCACTGACGCGGAACTAAGTAACACCGCCATAACAGCGGAACTTTTAATGGAGAAACAACTCTACTGCGATTCATACCTGGACGCGTATAAAAAATCTTAACTTCACAAAACTGCAATGCACTGTGAAGTTAAGAAATATGAAGGACAATATTCTTCGAGCGAGCCTCGAACTAAAATCAAAGATTTAGTACGGGGGTAAATTCTGCGAGTCGAGAAGATAAGGAGCTTATCAAAATGGCAACTGTAACTAAAAAGATAAAACTTAAGACAAAAGGCAATACTGACATTATAAATATTACCCCTCAGGTAGCAGAGGCTGTTTCGTCTTCAGGCGTAACCTCAGGCATCGTCGCTGTATTCGTAATAGGTTCTACGGCAGGCATCACCACGATCGAGTATGAACCCGGGCTTGTCCGGGACTTAAAAGATTACTTTGAAAAAATAGCGCCTGTCTCAGGCGAGTATGAGCATAACCTGCGCTGGCACGACGGTAACGGATACGCCCACGTGAGAGCTTCTTCAGTAGGGCAAAGTATATCTGTCCCGCTCATAGACGGAGAAATGCCGCTCGGAACCTGGCAGCAGGTCATATTGATAGATTTTGACAATAAGGCAAGGGCAAGAGAAATCATAGTGCAAATAGTAGGAGATTAAATGAAACCGGTATTGCAGGTTGCTTTGGATTTTGTTGATCTGAGCCGCGCGCTCAAATGCGCCGACGAGGCTGTCAGCGGCGGAGTAGATTGGATAGAAGCGGGTACGCCTCTCATAAAAAGCGAAGGCCTTAACGCCGTAAGGAAACTGCGTAAAAGATTCCCCGGAAAAATCATCGTCGCTGATATGAAAATAATGGACGCCGGCCGCACAGAGGTGGAGATCGCGGCCAAGGCAGGGGCTGACGTAGTCTGCGTCCTCGGCGCTGCCAGCGACTCGACCATAAAAGAATGCGTCGAGGCCGCGCATAACTACGGCGCGAAAATTCAGGCAGACTTGATCGCGATAAAGGACGTAAAGAAAAGGGCGCTCGAGATACAGGATATCGGAGTTGACTATATAGGGATACATTGCGCGATAGACGACCAGATGCGCGCGAAACACCCGTTCACCCAGCTGAAAGAATTATCAAAAATAATAAAGATACCTATTGCCGTGGCGGGAGGGGTAAATTCCGAAACCGTTGCCGAAGCAGTCACTTCAGGCGCGAGCATCATAATAGTGGGTGGCGCCATAAATAAAGCAAAAGACGCTAAAAAAGCCACCTCTGACATAAAACTTGCCATAAAGACACTTAAAAAAATAAAAACAACCCTGTTCAAGAGAGTTGATGAAAAAGGCATAGAAAAAATATTGGGCCTTGTATCCACGGCCAATATATCCGATGCCATGCATAGGAGCGGCGACGTTAAGGGCTTAAGGCCTGTGTTCGCGGGAATAAAAATGGCCGGCAAAGCCCTCACCGTAAGGACATATCCCGGAGACTGGGCAAAAGCAGTCCAGGCCATAGACGCGGCGGAACCGGGACAGGTCATTGTCATTGACGCGGGAGGCGTAGGCCCGGCAATATGGGGAGAGCTCGCCACTCGCGGAGCGATACAGAAAAAGATAAAAGGCGTTGTCGTGGACGGCGCGATAAGGGATTCAAAGGAAATAAGAGACCTTAAATTCCCCGCCTTTAGCAGGCTGATAATGCCTGCCGCCGGCGAACCAAAAGGTTTTGGCGAGATCGGGATACCCATAAACATAGGCGGGACAAAAGTCTTTACCGGGGATTATATAGTAGGCGATGATGACGGCGTAGTCGTTATCCCGTCAGCAAAAGCAGCGGAAATAGCCAACAGGGCAATGAGCGTAATGGAAACCGAGAACCGCCTGAGAAAAGAAATCGACCAGGGCAGTACCCTGGCAAAAGTAACGGAACTACTGAAATGGGAAAAAAGATAGCCACCAAAAAAGTATTTATAGCCGCGACAAGACAAAACGACGGCAAGACCACTATATCTCTCGGTCTTATCAGGGCTTTCAGGAGGCGTTTCAAGCGCGTAGGGTTTATTAAGCCCGTGGGCCAGCGATACGTGATCGAGAACGGATATAAGGCGGACGAAGACTCAGTGCTCATAGAAAAAGTCTGCGGCATGAAATGCCGCCTCAGGGACATGAGCCCGATCGCGATAGAAAAAGGATTTACGGAAACCTTCATAAGAAAAGGAGGCCGCAGAAAATTAGTCGACAGCATAACCAATTCTTTTGAGCGCGTCTCCAGAAAAAAGAACCTCGTGGTAATAGAAGGCACCGGACACGCCGGAGTAGGCTCTGTCTTTGACCTGTCCAATGCCAGGGTCGCCAATCTCCTCGGCGCCAAGGTAATACTGGTCACCTCGGGAGGGATAGGAAAGCCCATAGACGAGATAATGCTCAACATGGCTTTATTTGAAAAAGAAGGCGTGGATGTGATCGGCGTTATAGTAAATAAAGTCCTCGTGTCTAAATACAGAAAGGTGAGAAAAATAATCAGGATGGCGCTTAAAAGAAAAGGCGTGGATGTCCTGGGTATCGTGCCGTATACAAAATCGCTATCTATACCCACCATGCAGCATATACTGGAAGAACCCGACATAGAACTGGTCTCGAAAAAAACAGGCCTGAATAATAAGATCCGTAAAGTCCTGATCGGCGCCATGGAGCCGCATGACGCGCTTGATTATATAGAGAACGAAACATTGCTTATAACCCCGGGCGACAGGGAAGATATACTTATGACGCTCCTGAATGCCCACCTCCTGAAAAAGCCCAGGAAGAATATCTCCATATCAGGGGTAATACTCACGGGGAATATAATGCCGCATAAAAAAATAATGTCTTTAATAGAGGACGCTGACATCCCTATATTCTTGAGCAAGAAGCACACATACGCGACCGCTGAAATAATACATGAACTCGCCGTAAAAATAAGGCCCGAAGACAAGGAAAAAACAAAAATAGCCGCGTCGCTTGTAGAAAAATACGTGGATATAAAAAAGATCATCGAGAAGATAAAATAAAGGAGGCTCTATGTTCGGTATAGGTATGCCTGAATTGTTATTGATACTGCTAATATGCCTGCTGATATTCGGCGGCGCCAAGCTACCGGAAATAGCCAAAAACCTAGGCAAAGGCATCAACGCTTTCAAAAAAGAGATGAAAGATAAAGACGAGGAAAAGAAATAAACGCGATTTAGAGCAGAAAAGGTTTTAGTAATATTCTTCGAGCGAACGCAGTGAGTCGAGAAGCAAAAACATCAGTTCTCGACTTCGCGCCATAGGCGCTGCGCTCGAACGATATTTTTTTTGAGCAGGCATCAGTTCTCGACAAGCTCGAACAATATTGTCAGGGGCGAAGTCGAGAAGTTTTAAAGTCAGCAGAGTTTGTTGTAATATTGTAAGCACCTTTCCCTTGACAATTTTAGCCATTTTGGATACAATATTGCTTACCGTAATAAAAACGTACGATAAAAGGGGTGAAAAAATTAAATGTCTAGGATAGAAATCGGACAGGGTGAATCTCTGGAAAAGGCGCTGAGGCGTTTCAAGAAAAAGATAGAGCGTGAAGGTATCCTTAAGCAGCTAAAAGCCAGGAAACACTATGAAAAGCCGAGCGAGATCAAAAGAAAAAAGATAAGGGCTTCAAAGTCGTCTAAATTCAAATAATCCGCTTTTAATAGAGCGCAGATCAACATGCCCAAGATAATAAAAATTTTCCCAATCCACATCTTGGCATTTTTCGTTTTGGGGCTCTTTTTATCCTGCCCATTAAATGCCCAGGACATAACAACCTTTGACAATGGACTAAGAGTCATAGTAAGAGAAGACCACAGGAAACCCCTCGTGGTCTTCTCTGCTTTTGTGGACGTGGGTTCGGCTTCGGAAGGTAAATATCTGGGATGCGGAGCGAGCCATCTCGTTGAACACATGCTCTTTAAAGGCACAAAAAAATATCCCCGGGGAGAGATAGAAGATATATTACATAAATATGGGGGAGATATAGCGGGATGGACATCTTATGATTATACAGGTTTTAGCATAACTATATTAAAAGAACATAAAGACACGGCGTTGGATATATTAAAAGAAATGCTGACACAGCCCCTTTTTGACGAAAAAGAGCTAAAAAAGGAAAAGCAGGTTATAGAAAGAGAAATGGACATGGGCAGGGATGATCCCGCGAGAAGAGTCTCCAGGCTGACATTCTCCCACGCGTATATATCGCATCCCTACCGCGTACCTATCATAGGCTACAAGGAAAATTTCGAACGTTTTTCAAGAAAAGATATCGTGGAATTCTTCACTTCAAGATACACGCCTGAAAAAATGGTTTTGTCTATCGTGGGAGACGTAGATACCGGTGAAATGCTCGGCTCTGTCAGGAAAGCCTTTGGCCCTGCCTCCAGAGGGAATAACGCCAGCGTAGTCCTTCCGCGTGAAAGCGAACAAATAACCAAAAGACAGGCTGAGGAACGGTTAGACATAGACGGGGCGTATTTGAACGTGGCCTTTCATTCCACGGGACTGTTAGACAAAGACCTCTACGCCATGGATATCCTGTCTTTTATACTTGGAGGAGGCGAGAGCTCGTTATTAAACAGAAAAATAAGAATGGACAAACAATTGGTCCTGTCCATATCCGCCTATAACTACACCCCTAAAGACCCGGGCCTATTCGTCATATCCAGTGTATTAAAAGAACAAAATATCGAAGCGGCGCTGGCGGGGATCATAAATGAGATAGACAATATAAAGAAAAACAGCGTCGAGGCAAAAGACCTGGAAAAAGCGAAAAATATTTTTATCGCCGATCACATATACGGAAAAGAAACCATAGGCTCCCAGGGTAGTGACCTGGCGACAGCCATGCTTTTGACAGGAGACCCTTTTTTCTTTGACGCCTATACGGAAAATATACAGTCAGTATCCGCGGATGACATTAAACGCGTAGCCAATAAATACCTGAATCCTGATAATATGACCATAGCCGCTGTTACAGGATCAGGTGACGCTCTTAACGCGGCGGGCGGGCAGTCTATTCAAGAAGCCGCGAGGGAAATAAAAAAAATAAACCTGACAAATGGTATACCTGTCCTGATCTGCGAGGACAGGAGCCTGCCGCTGGCATCAGTGTCATTGTTGATGGAAGGCGGACTCAGGTCAGAAACCGAAAAAAATAACGGCATCTCAAAGTTAACGAGCCTTATGTTCGAGGATGGGACGATGTCCATGACCAGGGAAGAACTGGCATTCTTTTATGAGTCAAGGGGCATGGCGCTCGGCGCGTATTCAGGGAATAATTCGAACGGCATAATTGCCAAATGCCTGAAAAAAGATACTGAAGACGCCTTTATGCTTGTTTCGGATATGCTCACGAATCCCGCGTTCCTTGAAACCGAGATAGGAAGAGAAAAGAAAGAAATGCTTTCCGCCATAGCCATGCAGGACAATTCCGTATTCAACCACGGACATAGACTGCTTAAAAAAGCACTCTTTGGTTCGCATCCTTACGGGTTTCAGGCAATAGGGACGTCCGAAAGCATAGAGAACATAAATAGGGCGGATGTTATTTCTTTTTACGAAAATATCGCTTTTCCCGGCAATATCGTGCTCGCGGTCTCGGGAGACTGCGGAGCGGAGGAAGCAAAAGAACTGGCGGAAAAATATTTCGGATCATTAAAACGCGCGACAAAAGACGCGAAAGAGCCCGCGAAAGAAGCCCTTTTAAAGGAAGTAAAGAATATTACCGCATCTACCGAAAAAGAACAGTCACTGGTATTGATAGGCTTCCGCGGCATAAGCATATATGATGACAGGAAATATGCCTGTCGTGTCATGACCGGTATCTTATCCAGCGCCTCAGGTGTTTTCTTTAAGAAGATACGCGAAGAAAACGCGCTTTCGTACGCGACCGGCGCGTTCCAGGCTCCGGGCGTAGACCCCGGGTACATCGCTATATATGCCCTGACCTCAAAAGAAAACATAAAAAAGGTCAAGGACCTTATGCTTAAAGAGGTAAACTTATTTGTAAAGAACGGGGCGTCCGGCGAGGAATTACAAAAATCCAAAAACCATCTCAGGGCTATGCGGCAGATGGATACGCAGAGGGCATCAGACTTTATGTTTTCCTCGGCCCTGGATGAACTTTATGGACTTGGTTACGATAACTATAAGACTTACGACAAAAGCATAGATTCAGTGACCAAAGACGATATAAGATCGCTCGCCGCGAGCGTTTTGACCGCGGATAAGTGCGTCATAGTGACACTGGAGGGAAAATGATCAGGCAACCTGTTGTAGCCGGACAATTTTATCCCCAGACAGAAGAAGGCATAAACAAAATGCTCGCCACGATGATAGACGCTTCTTCGGATAAGCAGGACGCTAAGGGTGTTATCATGCCGCACGCCGGATACGTATATTCGGGCTATGTCGCCGGGGCTACGATATCGAAGGTCGACATTAAAAAAACCGCTATCATCCTCGGCGCTAACCATTCAGGCGAGGGAGAACAGTTCGGTATTATGACGAAGGGCTCCTGGCTTACCCCTCTCGGTGAGGCAAAGATAGACACGGAGATCGCCGAATCCATTTTAAAGGAAAGCTCTCTTTTAAAAGAAGACAGCCTTTCTCACGCGCGGGAACACTCCATAGAAGTAGAGATACCTTTTTTGCAATATTTAAGAAAAGACATAAAAATAGTCCCTATTACTGTTTCAGGGGGCAGCCTGGAGGAATATCAGCAACTGGGAAAAGATATATCCGATGGATTTAAAAAAGTAGGCCGCTCCGCGCTTTTTATAGCGTCTACGGACATGACCCACTATGAGTCAAAAGCCTTAGCCGAGGAAAAAGACAGGCTCAGCATAGACGCGATACTGGCGCTCGACGAGAAAAAATTATTTACCGTCGTGGAAGAAAATAATATTTCTATGTGCGGGGTAGCGCCCGTGTGCGTGCTTATCAATATCTGTAAAAGCCTGGGCGCCCGCAAGTCAGGCATGGTAAAATACCAGACCAGCGGGGACATGACCGGAGATGATAGTTCTGTAGTGGGATACGCGGGGTTTGTGATATGGTAAATAAAAACAAGCTACTTTTTTGCTTGAGGTCCGTAGTAAGTTTCGGGTTGCTTTTTACACTGCTTTGGATCATGCGCAGCAGCATAAAGGACATAGCCGGCATACTGCAAAACTCGAACAAATTTTTCTTTGCCCTGGGGTTTTTGTTAAATATATCACTGTCCCTACTTTTGCCGCTAAGGCTTAAATACCTCATGAAAGGGCAGGATATAGATATGACGTTTAGCGATGCCCTGTATCTGACGTATATAGGATATTTCTTTAATAATTTTCTTCCCACCGCGATAGGAGGCGACCTGGTAAAAGCCCATTACGCCTCAAAAAAAACCAATAATAATATCGCTTCTTACGCGGCAATAGCGGCGGACAGGTTATGCGGACTGGTATCAGTTATCGCGCTTGCCCTCGTAGGCCTCGCGTTTTTCGGCAATAGCCTTGGAAATAAAAAGATCTTTTGGGCGGTTATCCTTATGGCATCGGCATTGATCATATTCCTGGTGATCCTACTGAACAAAAAGATAGTCCATAACCATAACCCCGCCAAATCAAAGCTTTTTAACGCCATAGCGCGGAATTTTTCCAAACTATACAACGCGATAAATTCTTATAAAGACCGGCGCTGGATAGTAGTAAAATCCTTGTACCTCTCGATCATTGCCCATCTAGGCGCCGTATTTACTATTTACATCTTTATAGTGGCTATGGACGGAGATATTAATTTTATCAAATTATTCCTGATCGTACCGCTTGTCTGGACGCTGAGCATGCTTCCGTCGCTGAACGGATTAGGTGTAAGGGAAGGCGCCTTTGTCTATTTTTTAAAAGGCGACATAGGCGCGGATATGGCATTTACCGTATCTATGCTTTGGCTGGGGATGATAATAGTATTCAGTATAATAGGCGGAGTGCTGCATCTTTTATATCCGGTAGAAGCTAAAAATAAGGAGGATTCTTCATGTTAAAAATACTAGTGATCCATGGTCCAAATCTTAATCTTCTGGGTAAAAGAGAGCCCGGCATATACGGAGCCACCACCATTGACGAGATAAATAAAAAACTCCGCCAATACGCCAAGGAAAAAGGCGCATCTCTCGAAATATTCCAGTCGAACCACGAAGGCGAGATAGTGGATAAAATAGGCTCCGCCAAAAAGAAATTCGGCGCGCTCCTCATAAATCCCGCGGCGTATACGCATACGAGCGTAGCGATACGGGACGCGATAGCGGCTACCGCCATACCCGCGGTGGAAGTGCACCTTTCCAATATCTACTCAAGAGAAGACTTCAGGCACACATCCCTGACCGCTCCGGTAGTAAAAGGCCAGATATCAGGCTTTGGCATAGACAGCTACATGTACGGCATAGACGCGGCAATAAAAATAGCCTTAACTTCACAATAGTGCAATGCACTGTGAAGTTAAGCTTATTAGCCCTATAAACCTTATGAATTATTCCGCAAGACAAAAAAAGCTGATAACCCTGATGGACGCCAGGTCCCTTGACCTATTCCTCGTAAGAAAAAAACAGAACATATTTTATCTTACAGGCGCCAGGGGCGATGACGCGGCGCTTATAGTTTCCCGTAAAGGCAATGCCCTCGTTACCGACGGCAGGTACAAGGAAGAATATAAAAAAACCGCCAAAAATTGCAAGATAAATATAGTAAAAAACAAGGGCCTGCGTGAGGTAGTATCCGACCTTTGCGCTGCCGCGAGCCGGAAGAAAATAGGCTTTGAGCCTGATAATCTTTCGTATACGGAATACACTGCCTTAAAAAAGAAATTAAAAGCTGGCCGCCTGACGCCCGCGGGGAAGTTAGTGGAATCCCTTAGGGCCATAAAAGATAAAGATGAAATAATGCTTATTAAAAAAGCCTGCAGGGGCGCCTGCCGCGTAATGGACTATGCCGAAAGAATAATAAAACCAGGCATTACCGAAAAATACCTGAAAAACAGGTTAAATCGATACATCATCGAGAAAAACATGGGGGAGCCCGGCTTTGACACGATAGTCGCTTCAGGAAAAAATTCCGCTATGCCGCACGCGGCCGCGTCAGCCGAAATCATTAAAAAAGGAAAACAGGTCATCATCGATCTCGGTACGCTTGATCAGGGGTATAATTCCGACTTGACAAGGACCATTTTTTTGGGTAGAATTAACCATAAATATCGAGAGGTTTACGGGGCAGTTCTTGGGGCGCAAAAGAAAGCCATAGAACGCGTTAGGCCGGGCGTTCGAGCTGATCATATAGATAATATTTCCCGCCAATATATATCATATAAGAGGATGGGAAGATATTTTATTCACAGCCTGGGCCATGGGATAGGCTTGGAAACCCACGAAATACCCCGCCTCTCAGGGAATAATGATATAGTCTTGCGGGAAAACATGGTAGTAACAATAGAACCCGGCATTTACATCCCCGGATGGGGAGGCGTCAGGATAGAAGACGTAGTGCTGATCACGAAAAACGGATGCGAGATACTCACGGTAAGGAGTAAGAAAACATAATGCAAGTAGGCATCAATCAGACAAAAAAAGGTTTTGCCATAGAATTAAACGGCGAACTGTATCATATAATAGGGCGTGACCATGTAAAGCCCGGTAAAGGCGGCGCGTTCGTAAGGGTAAAATTAAGGAATGTAAAATTGGGGACTGTCATTGACCGGACAATGAAGCCTGACGAAAAAGTGGAATTAGCCTATATAGACAAAAAGAATTACCAGTATTTATATTCTTCGGGTGACGCTTATGAATTCATGGACCATGATACGTACGACCAGATCACCCTGCACAAGGAACAGTTGGGGGACGTGGTAAATTACCTGAAAGAAAACATTGAAATGACAGCGCTTGTATATAAGAACAATGTAATAGCGTTTGAGCCGCCTATATTTGTAGACATGAAAATAACATCCACTGAGCCGGGGATAAGGGGCGATACGTCCAGGGCAGGGACTAAACCCGCGCAAACAGAGACAGGCATGACCATATTGGTACCGCTATTTATAAATGAAGGCGACGTGATCCGCGTGGACACCAGGACAAAAGAGTACGCTGGCAGAGCGTAAAAAAAACAGAGATAAATGATATGCTAAACTCTAAACTCGAAATCCAAAATCCTAAACAAACACAAAACCCAAAATCCAAAATAAGCAAAATCGCCGAGTCATATAATATTCTTCGAGCGACCGAAGGGAGTCGAGAAGCAAAAGTATCGGTTCTCGACAAGCTCGAACAATATTCTTCGTACAAAGTCCTTAGATTCTCAAAGGACAATATCCTTCGAGCGAACACAGTGAGTCGAGAAG
>JAHIUV010000114.1 GCA_018817035.1 Candidatus Omnitrophota bacterium
GAAAAAATACAGGAGCGACCTTAAAAAAGCGCTTTCATATTTTAAGATAAACGATTGAGCGGCATATGGGACGAAAGATAGTCTTTTTTCTGTTTATGATGTCTTTGATGCTTGCTCCTGCCGGCATTTTACATGCCCAGGAAGAAGGACGCTATGTGTCCGGCAGGTTTTGCAGTGTTTTTTATGAGGAAGGAGTAAGCCTGAGAGAGGTCAATAGGCGCGTTAATCTAAGGTTCTCTGATTTTTACAGCCCCAGGGCTTACAGGGAAAAAGCTGACTTGCCTATGGACCATATCTTATCAGAGAAATTTGACGCGATATTCGCCAGGGTGGAAGATATACTGGACATGTATCCGTCAAAGGTCCGGGTAAATATAATGATTTATAAAGACAGGAAAGGACTGGATGCGGCTTACGAAGAGATATTTAATGAGCCCAATACCGCTGTTTCTTTTTATGTCTACAAGACAAATACTATTTATACGACAGTGAAAGCAATGACAGAAGGGATACTCGCGCATGAAATGGCGCATTGTATAATAGACCATTATTTTGTGATCTTACCCCCAAGAAAAATACAGGAGATGTTAGCGGTGTACGCGGATATACACTTGAAAAATTAAGGTAATCGGTGAATAAACAGGGGAGTATATATCAATATTGTTCGAGCGAGTGAAACGAGTCGAGAACTCTCTGAGAGCACTTCTCGACTACGCTTCGCTCCGCTCGAAGAATATTTGCGCCTGGCAAAAGATTTACAGTACCCCTGATAACTCACCGATTACAAATTAAGCAAGAAATCGCTTGCCAAATGTTAGTATTTTTGGTATACTTATATAAGTATTTTAAAAGTGTTTAATTTTATATTTAAACAACAAAATTTTAAAATATAAGATTCAGGAGGTCAATATGAAAAAGTTTTTATATATAGCTGGGTTGATAGGAATAGTTACTTGTTTTACGGTGCCTCTTTATGCTGAAGGAGGCGCGTGTAAAGCAGAGTGCAGGGTTGATGAGGGAGTTATATGCCTGGAAAGAGGCCCCTGTGAACCTGAAAATGAATTTTTATTGAATGCGGCAAAAGAATGCAGGGAAGATAAAACAGCCAAGTATACACCTGTAACAAAATTATTATTCGTGGATATTCTTTCGCAGATAATCAGGTTGGACAGGGAACTTTCAGGAAAATTGGATACCTTGACCAATGAGGAAAGATATATCATGGAAGCCAAATTGTTGGAATATAAGGGTATAGATACTTTTGCCGGCAAAGACCCGCTGTCGTCTCTTACGAGAGAAGAATTGGCAGAGGTGTTAGAGGGTGTAACCATGGAACAGGAGATAGGTCTTTCCAGCGGGTTGCCTAACCAGATGTTTGATTTAAATAACGAAAAGTTTGTCGTGTATGATGTTGAAATCTATGTTGATGAAGGCAGGGGATTTGAATTGTGGGAAAGGAAGAGCAACCTTGAAAACAGTTCCGCGGATTCCAGATATTATATGGCAAAGCTCAGTTCATGCGGTGACGCAATGATGGCTTTTGGAGATGGAGAGAAAGGCAATATCCCCAAAACAGGATCCAGGATAAAGGCAGAATATAAATTTTTCGGGAGGAATGACGAAATAGTTACGAAATGCGAAATAGCCATGCTTTTGTCAAATCCTGATGTCGCGAGGTCTTTAAAGGACAGGTATAATCCGTCAAGACCTCTTACAAAGGCTAATTTCGCGGACCTTCTTATCAAGACAATGCAGTTAAGCAGGAGTTTTCCTAGAGATTACTCTAAATTGAGCGAGGATGAGATCTATGCCATTCAGACAAAAGTACTTTTGAAAAGCGGTATCAACATATTCATGGGTTCTGATCCTGAAGAGCTGTTGACGCGCGAGGAGCTCGCGAAGGTTTTATATGATTTACCCGTGGAAGAAGTCGTAGGCGTCAGCAACGGACAACCAAGGCAATCTTTTGATCTTAATAACGCGGGTTTTATGATCTATGATATGCATGTTTATGTCAACGAAGGCCAGGCGTATGAAGAATGGCAGAAGAAGGGTAGTTTTATGGAAAGTTCTTTCTCAAGTAAGGACTATTTCGTAAAGCTTGATTCAGGAAATTACGCTGACATTTATTTTGGGGATAACAGAAAAGGTAAAATTCCGACAGCTAACTCTCCGGTAAAAGTAAAATATAGATTATATGCCCCTGTGAACATGTTTACAGAGGATGATATTATATGTGTTTTGAGCAAGTTAAAGCCCATCGCGGAAGCTTATGAACCGCCGCCTTCTCCTCCTTTTGATTTTCCGGATCCTCCTGACGGATTTGATGATCCTGCCAGCAACATATAGTTTTACAGAGGCAGTTTTGCTTAAATTAGGAGAAGCCCTGTCGTGAAGATCATTCTTGCTAATAAATTTTTTTATCTTAAAGGCGGATCTGAGTTTGTTTTTTTTGATACCGCTAAATATTTACAAGACAAGGGGCATGAGGTCGTATTTTTTTCTATGAAACATCCCCAAAACCTGCCTTCGTTATACGATAGATATTTTGTTTCTAACGTAGATTACAGCTCCGGAGGATTAGGGAGCAAGATAAAAGCGTCTTTAAATGTCTTGTATTCGTTTGAGGCAAAGAAAAAAATAGAAGAACTTATAAAGAGAGAAACTCCCGATATCGCGCATTTACATAATATTTATCACCAGATTTCCCCATCCATATTGCACAGCCTTAAGAAGTTTAATATCCCCGTTGTTTTAACGCTCCATGATTATAAAATGGCCTGCGCTTCATACTCCATGTTATGCAATGGTAAAATTTGCGAGGACTGCAAAGGAGGAAGGTATTATAAGTGTCTGCTAAAAGGATGTTCTGCGGATTCAGGAATAAAGAACCTGTTGGTCACTATGGAGATGTATTTACATCATAACATGTTGCGCATATATGAGTTAGTGGATATTTTTATTGCGCCTAGCAGGTTCCTGAAGGACAAATTGGAGGAAATGGGATTTAAAAGAAAAATAGTTTATTTACCGAATTTTATAAAAACAGAAGAGGTCGTTCCTGAATTCCGCTGGAGTGAAAAATCGATAGTTTATTTCGGGAGATTATCTAGAGAGAAAGGGCTCTTTGATCTAATAGACGCGGTAAATAATTTTAAGGGGATAACGCTTAAAATTATAGGCAAAGGCCCTCTTAAAGAAGACATCAGGAATAAAATAGTCGCTGAGAACATTGATAATGTAATGTTATTAGGGTATAAGAAAGAGAAAGAATTGAAGGATGAAATCAGGAAGTCCATGTTTGTTATATTGCCCTCCACGTGTTTTGAGAATAATCCAAGATCTGTAATAGAAGCATTTGCTCTTGGGAAGCCGGTTGTAGGCTCGAATATCGGAGGGATTCCGGAGATGGTTAAGGATGGTCATACGGGATTGACTTTTGAAGCGGGTAATTCACGGGATTTACGTTCAAAGATAGAATATCTTGTGAACAATCCGGATAGAATTATTGAGATGGGAAAAAACGCCAGATTGTTCGCGGAAAGCGAGTTCAATGCAGAGAGACATTACGAGAGATTAATGGAAATTTACGATCAAGCCAGAATGGCGGCGCGCTTATGAAACTATTTGTCAATAATAGGGTAATGCGGGTATTTTTAGCCGCTTTATTACTATATTTTAGCGGCATTGAGATACTTTTTGCCAAAGATAGCGTTATTATGGTTTATTGTGATAAGAAAATAGGAGAAGTAAATAATAGAGTCTTTGGAAATAATCAGCTAGCGTATGACCCGGCGACTTATGAAAACTTTAACGGGGAATATTACGGGTATTCTGACTATGGGGCAGGCATATGGGATCCTAAGCGCAAAAGATCCGTTAAAGAGGTAGTGAATTTAGCCAAAGAAGCAGGGATGTCTGTTATGAGGTTTCCCGGAGGCTGCGGAGCCCATCATTATGATTGGAGAAGCGCTATCGGAAAAGACAGGGCGCATTTTTTATACGGAATAGACGAATTTTTAAGAACCTGCGAAGAAATAAACGCTGAGGCGATTATCACAGTCAGTTATTTTACCGGAAATGAACAAGATGCGGCTGACCTGACAGAGTATCTCCTTTCCCCCTGCGACGGGGCTAATCCCAATGGCGGTATAGATTGGGCAAAAAAGAGGGCAGAAAATGGCCACCCATTACCTTATAGCAATGTGAAGTATTTTGAAATAGGTAATGAAGTCTATCACGGGGATCATAGGAAAATAAAAGAAGTATCTCCTGATGAGTATGGAAACAGATATTTAAAATATTATGAATCAATGAAAACCGTTGAGCCTGGTATTGAAATAGGGGTTGTCCTGTGTCCGATATATTGGAAAAATTGGAATAAAAGGGTTTTGAATATAATAAAAGATAAGGTGGATTTTGGCATTATCCACACGTATCCTTCGCCCGAAGAAGGGGATTTAGAGTCGATGAAGCCAAAGCAGATTTTTGAAATATCTTTGGGCGTGCCTATTTTTAAAGACGAAGCTGAGTTCCAAAATATATTAAAACTTTTGAAAGAAAGATCGGGAAAAGACGTCTCGTTAGTGGTTACGGAATACAATGGCGGGTTTACCCAGGAAAAGCCTGTTCCGTATAGGCATTGCCTTGGGACAGCTCTTATAAACGCGGAATTATTACGGATTTTTATGAAGCCGGAGCACAAGATACTCCTGGCGACCTATTGGCAGTTTTGTAACAGTTATTGGGGGATGGTCAAGTCTAAGGAAGACTATGTTACGCATGATTATCGCTACCCTGTTCATTATATTAAACGCCCTAACTATTATGCGTTTGAACTGTACAATAAGCATTTTGGCTCCGAACTTATAGGCGCAGATGTTGAATGTGATTCCTACAGGGTAAAAGGGTATGCCATACCTTACCTATCCGTAAACGCAAGTACTAACGCGGACAAAAATAAGGTATATTTGATCGTAATAAACAAAAATCTTGGCAACAGTGTTACAGCAACCATTGATTTAAAAGATTTTTATCCTTCCGCAAAAGGCAGTGCCTTTGTTTTAAACGGGCCGGACATTGACTCGACAAATGAAACAAACGCTGATAATGTTACGCTCAGGAGCAAGGAATTTAAAATCAAAGACAATCCTTTCGAATTTACATTCGAACCGCATTCTCTCACGGCCATAGAAATAACGAGGTACAGGGATGAATAGTAAATTACACGCTTCAATTATTGTGACTTACAGATGTAACGCGAGATGCAATATGTGTAATGCCTGGAAATATCCGGCTAACCGCTCGGAAGAGATAGGGATAGATACGATAGAGAAACTTCCCCGGATGTTTTTTACTAATATCACCGGAGGCGAACCTTTTATGCGCGAAGATTTGCCGGAGATAGTCAATGCCTTAAGGAGAAAAACAGAGCGTATTGTCATAAGCACAAACGGGTATTTCAGCGACAGGATAATAGCTTTATGCAGGGAATATCCTGATGTCGGGATAAGGATCAGCATTGAAGGATTAGCAAAGACGAATGATGAGATCCGTGGGATACCGAACGGGTTCGAGAGGTCTTTGAAGACGTTATCGGAACTACGGGATCTGGGGATCAAGGATATTGGTTTTGCTATGACGGTACAGGATTTAAATTGCGGCGACCTGGTCCCACTGTATCTTTTAGCCAAAAAGATGGGGTATGAGTTTGCTACAGCCGCTGTCCATAACTCACATTATTTTCATAAAACCGATAATAAAATAGAAGATCCGGAAAAAGTAAATTCTGAATTAAAAAAACTGGCCGGGTTGATGCTTAAGTCTAAAAATGTAAAAGAATGGTTCAGGGCTTATTTTAATTACGGCCTGATGAATTATGTAAGGGGCAATAAACGCATTCTTCCCTGCGAAATGGGGCGGGATGGTTTTTTTCTGGATAGCGCAGGGGATGTTTTGGTATGCAATGGCATGGATGAAAAACAGCCTTTAGGTAATCTAAAAGAACAATCTTGGGATGAGATCTGGAATAGCAAACGGGCAAAAGAGGTCAGGCAAATGGTCGCGGATTGCAAAAAAAACTGCTGGATGATAGGGAGCGTTGCCCCTGCTATGAGGCATCATCCTGTAAGGCCCGCGTTATGGGTATTAAAAAATAAGGCAAGGCACCTATTATGAAAGTAGCTGTTTTAGGTACAAGAGGTTTTCCTGATGTCCAGGGTGGGATAGAATCCCATTGCGAGAATCTATATCCTTGTTTATCCGGGAAAGGTTGTGAAGTTACGGTTTACACCAGAAAACCTTATGTTGACGTAACTCGCGATAATTACCAAGGCGTAAAACTGGTTCCTTTATCCTGCCTTAAGAATAAATTCCTCGAGTCTTTTTTACATACGTTTTTAGGGATATTTATTGCCAAAAAAAACTCTCCTGATATCTTGCATATCCATGGTATAGGCCCTTCATTGGCTGTTCCTGTAGCCAGGCTTTTGGGATTAAAGGTAGTAGTGACAAATCATGGGCCGGATTATAAAAGAAAAAAATGGGGAAAATTAGCAAAGCTTATCCTTGTTTTAGGAGAATATCTGGGTTCTAGATTTGCAAATGGCATAATATGTATTTCTGAATCCATAGGAGATGGTATCAGGGAAAAATATGGTAGGCATGCGGTGATTGTTCCCAATGGCGTGCCAATGGCCCGATTTTCCGAAGGCAGCGATATTATAAAAAAATATGGATTAACCAAGGGTAAATATATCCTGACTGTGGGGCGGATTGTCCCGGAGAAAGGATTTCATGATTTAATAGAGGCGTTCAATAATATAGATGACCGGAAGTTAGTAATAGTAGGCAGGGCAGATCATCCTGATAGATATAGCATTGGCTTAAGAGAAAAGGCGGAAAAAAATAAAAATATAGTTTTAACCGGATTATTAACAGGAGAGCCATTGCGTCAGTTGTATAGCCATGCCGGACTATTTGTGTTGCCATCATATTATGAAGGACTTTCTATGGTTTTGCTTGAAGCGATGAGCTATGGTTTATCCTGCATAACCAGTGATATATCCGCCAATAAAAATGTTGGCCTGGACGATGACAGATTGTTTAAGACCGGCGATGTTCAGGCAATGGCCGCAAAGATAAAACAGTTCATCGAAGACCCTATTCAATATGAAGACAAAAAGGCGCAGGTATCTATGATTGCCAAAGAGTATAATTGGGGTAAAATAGCAAATATGACATTGGATGTATATAATAAAGTAATAAATACTTAATCTTGAACAGTAGATTCCTCTATGATACAATCTTTTTATGCGCATAAGCAGAAAGATTGGCCTGAGTTTTTTTGTAACATTTCTCCTGGTTATACTTTTGGGTTCTGTTTCTATTTACAGCCTGAGGCATATATACAAGGGCTTGAGCCAGGTTTTCGCTAAAGACCTTCCGGCGTCACGTTTTATCTATGAGATAGCCATATCCATGGAACGCGTCCTTTCTGAATCAAATAGTTTCCTTATAACCGGGAACGAGAATTTCAGGATCAGTTACGAGAATTCATATAAAAATATGCAGGACAATATCCTTTTGCTCAGGAAATTTATATCCAAGGAAGAAGAAGTCGATCTTTTCGAGAAAGTAAAAGGCCTTGCCGGAGAGATATATGGGCTTAGCGCGGTTATCTTCGACAAAAAAAGCGCCGCGGGAAAAATGTTTGGGGACATAGCTATTGCCGGCGCCGAATATACGAAAAAGCTGGACAAACTCTTTGATTACGAAGAAGAAAAGATGCGCGGTGAGAAGGATTTTTTGCTGATCCAGGCGCAGCATATTCCCGCGTCAAGGCTTATAATGGAAGCAAGGTCGACTTTCTCTGGCCTGATAGACGAGCTTGCCGGGTATGTGATAAGGGATAAAGAGGCTGAGCCAGGCATTATTATAGGTAATATCTCAGCGCTTAAAGATTCTATCAGGGATTATAAAAACTATTACGGCTATTCTCTTTCTGACGCTGAAAGAAATCTTACTTCCGAACTTATTGAGCTATCGGAAAAGATAAGGACAATGGCTGTTTCCGTAGTTGATTTAAAAAAAGAGATCGATGTCGGCACGATAGCGCTTTTAACCAAAGAAAAAAGTTTTATGGACGCGTTGGACAATATGATAGCCATAAAAAAAAGCGACATATCTTCCAAGCTCGGAGTGGGGGCGGCGCTTACGGAGGACATACCCGCGATACATAATATCTCAAAGCTTGAGAAGGACATCGCTGAGTCATGGTGGGCGGGCGGCAGATATATATTGACCGGAGACGCGAGATATAAGAGTCTTTATTACGCCTTGAGGCAGGATATAGATAAAGAGATGAAGGACTATGGGCGGCATGCGAGGCTTAGGGGGGTGGAAGAATTTTTTAATGGTGTTATTGATACCGACGACAATGTGTCAAATTCCATGGATTTAGACATAAAGATGCTTGAAGAAAAAAGGCTTTATTCTCCGACATGTTCTTAAGGGAATCAAAAATAAGAAAAAAGACAGAATCTGCCATCGAATATAAGGACGCGCTTATAAAAGAGGCAAAAAATCAGTCGGAAGTCATGAAAAGCATAGTTCCCGCGAGATGGATATTAATGAGAATAAAGGGCGGGATCTCTAACGCATCCAGGGCTGTTATGAATTATTTGAACGGACAGGAAGCGAAGCATAAGGACGCGTATTCGGAATTGTATTTTAATATGAAGAAGCATCTGAATAATTACCGCAATCTTTCTATCGACGACAAGGATCTCATGTTCGCAAAGGAGATAGAGCAGGAGCTGGATGGGTTTAATACCGATGTGCTGGGTGTTATTGACCGGCATGACAGGCTCATGAAAGATATGGGATGGATACTCGTAAAGCTGCAGGATGAACTTAAAGAACGTTTGGCTGGCGCCGTGGAGACGGAGATATCCCGCATTGAAGACAGTAAGAGTGCTCTTGTAAAACAAATAACAACCATAAATACATTAATATTTTTTATAATAGGGGTGGTCGCTTTTATAGCTGTGTTCGTTATTTTTTATACCACTAAGTCCATAACAAATCCCATCCAGGAACTTTACGCCGGCGCAGGGATAATAGGAAGCGGCAATCTGGACCATAGGCTGGATATAAAGACAGGTGATGAGATACAGGATCTCGCGGAAGGATTTAACAGGATGGCAGGGGAACTCAAGGAATTTTATACGGATCTTGAGAACAAAGTAAAAGAGAGGACTATTCAGCTTGCCGAAGCGAATGACGCGCTGGCGTTAAAAAATAAAGAACTGGATGATTTCACGTATATAGTATCGCATGACCTGAAGGAACCTCTGCGCGGCGTCAAGGCGTTCACGAAACTTTTAGTCGAGGATTATTCAAAAAAGATGGACAAGGAGGGGAAAGAATACCTTGAGACCATATCTGAATCCAGCGTGAGGATGACTAAACTCATCGAGGACCTTTTGAACCTCTCAAGGGTGGGCAGGATAAGGAACATAGAGCCTGACGTGGACATCAATGATGTGCTCTGTGACGTAAAAAAGAACCTTGGGTATTCTCTTGAGGAAAAAAATGTGGACCTAAAGTTTAATGCCGGAGGCTTTCCAAAGATGACCTGTGACAGGATAAGGATCTCTGAGGTATTTTCGAATCTTATATCAAATGCTGTTAAATATTCGAAGAAAGACGTGAGGCCTGTAGTGGAAATAGGATATACTGACAGGCCAAGGTTCCATGAATTTTATGTAAAAGATAATGGGATAGGTATAGAAAAAGAATATCATGATAAAGTCTTCCAGATATTCCAGCGCCTTCACGCCAAAGGAGAATACGAAGGCACCGGCGCGGGACTTACTATCGTAAAAAAGATAGTGGAAAATCACAGCGGAAAGATCTGGGTTGAATCCGAGGCAGGCAAAGGAAGTATTTTCTATTTTACGCTGGCTAAGGGGATTTCCGGAAAATGAGCAAAAGGAGCATACCGAATGGTTAAAGAAAAAA